>CAMPCG010000001.1 GCA_946644025.1 uncultured Prevotellaceae bacterium
CGCCGCGCGAGTGGATGGTGTTCATGTTGTGGATGAAGGCCTCCATGGCCTGGTGTACGCGGCCCACGGTCTTGTTGATGGCGTGCTGGCGGGCGCGGTCTATGCCCTTCAGCCCGTCGAGGGGCTGGCGCAGGTAGTCGAGCAGCGGCTCGTCGTAGAGCGAGGAGTAGTCTTCGCCGCAGAGCTCCTCGAGGGTCTTCACCTCTTCGATGAAGGTGAGTCGCACGAAGGGTGCGAGGTAGAAGTCGAAGGCCGGTATGGCCTGTCCGCCGTGCATCTCGTTCTGAGCGCACTCCAGGCTGATGCAGGCCAGCACAGAGGCTGTCTCTATGCGGCGGGCGGGGCGCGAGGCTCCGTGGCCGGCTATGAAGCCGCAGTTGAGGATGTTGTCCAGGGGGTGCTGCACGCAGGTGAGCGACTTCGTGGGGTAGTAGTCCTTGTCGTGTATGTGCAGGTAGTTGTGCTCGACGGCCTCCTTCACCTCGGGCGAGAGGAGGTAGTCGTCGACGAAGGGCTTGGTGGCTTCCGAGGCAAACTTCATCATCATGCCGGCGGGTGTGTCGGCGTTCATGTTGGCGTTCTCGCGGGTGATGTCGTTGCTCTTGACGTTGACAATGTCGAGGAAGATGTCGCGGGTCTTGGCCTTGCGGGCGATGGAGCGCTGGTTGCGGTAGGCTATGTACTCCTTGGCCACGTCCTTGCGGCTGGACTTCATCAGCTCCATCTCGACCATGTCCTGTATGGCCTCGACGTCCATCTGGGGTTTGCCGCGCTGGGCCACGTGGTCGGTAATCTGGCCGATGAGCCTTTCGTCCTCGCCTTTGTCGGTCTGGAGCATGGCTTTGCGTATGGCGGCCATGATCTTCTGCTCGTTGAAGCCGACGATGCGCCCGTCGCGTTTTATAACGGTCTGTATCATAGTATTAAGTATTGTGGGTATTATAGTAAGCTTTCCTTATTGCTTGGCGGTGGCGGCCTCTCAGGCCGCACAATAAACGAAACGAGTTATGGCGTTCACTATAGGTGGTGGGGGGTGTTGGGGTAGGGGGTGGGTGTTGTGGGGGGAGTGGGTGTTGGGGGAGGGGCTACCAGCCCATTTTGGCGAGCTGGGCGGCGTTGTACCACTGCATCTGCTTTATCTCGCTGTTCATCTGGGTCATGCTCTTGTTGAGGTTAATCTGGTAGTATCTGTTCCACCTCATCTGGTCATAGTCGGTCTGGGGGAGGAACATGCCGAGTGCTCCCAGGCGCTCCTCGGTGACGGTGAAGTCGGCGAACTCAAAGCTGGAAGCGGGTGAGTAGTAGACGTGGTTGGCCATCCATACGGATGCGTAGGTGCGGCAGATGACGGTCTTGTCGAACTGCCGTTTCCATTCGGCATATTGCTCGGCCGAGGCATAGCGGAGCATGAAGTCCTGCATGTCGAACTGGGTGTGGTCGAAGTAGAAGATGAGTCCTCCGACGTTGGGGTATCGGCATCCTTGCTCGTCGGGCTCAATGTCGTTGGCAAACGACTGCATGGTGGTAGCCGTGGCGGCCGCCAGGTTGTCGAGCTCGCTGGTCTTGACGACAGCGAGGGGCACTTTGTAGCCGTTGGAGGTCTGCTCGAAGTAGGCGTCGACGATTTGGCTGTAGTAGTCCTGCTGCTGGCTGAACATGGCCGGCACGATGTTCTGGTAGGGTGCTCCCTCGCCGGGAATCTCGGCCGGCGAGCCAATGATGTAGTCGGCGTAGTGGCGCAGTTCGTAGACATTCTCCACGCAGAGGAAGCAGCAGCAGTCGGCGAAGATGAAGTCGAGCTTGGGCAGCCGTACGAGGGTGCTGGCCATGTCGGGAATGTTCATGTAGGTGCGTCCTCCCCTGTTGTCCGAGCCGTAGGCGCGTCGCGGGGCCTTGTTGGTGGAGGTCGTCGTGGTGTTGCGCATAATCCAGGAGTCGGCGTGTCCCCAAAGCACGAGCCCGTAGCTGTTGGCCTCGAAGTTGTCTACTACGTACTTCATGGCTTCGTAGAGCGTCGCGGGGTCGCTGCTCTTCAGCTCTGTGGCCGAGGTCTTGAGTCGCGTGGTGTCTCCTTTTTCTACTTGGAGGAAGTAGGGTTTCTCCTTGGAGTTGTCTACGAAGACGATGAGCTTGTTGGTGGTGGCCAGGTTCTCCGTGCCCTTGATCATCTGTCGCAGGTCGGAGCGTAGGAAGTCTGTGCTTCCGCCCGAGAGGTTGTTGTCGGCGGCGGCGTAGACCAGGATGGTGCGCTCGTACTTCTGGGGCTCGGCGGGCTCGTCTTTGTGGCAGGCCGAGAGGAGAGCAAGAGCGGCTGCGAAAAGGAGTGCTTTCTTCATTTGTGGGGGGGTGTGGGTTTTGTGGGTGGGGTGGGGGGTGTGGGTGGGTTTGGTGGGAGGTTTACATGACGGCTTGTATCTCTTCGTCGGTGGCGAGGTTGAAGTCACCGATGATGGTGTTCTTCATGGCAGCGGCAGCAAGGGCGTAGTCGAGGAGTCGCTGCTCTGTCATTGCAGGCTGGAAGGCGCAGTGGAGCATTCCGGCCATGAAGGCGTCGCCCACACCCGATGGGTCTACCACTCCGTTGATGTCGTGTATGCGCGAGCGCAGCAGGGTGTAGGGAGCGGGGCCCGAAGCTGACGCTTCGGGAATGGTGGCCGAGGGGGAGGTGGGAGCCGAGGAGGAAGGCGCCGGAGAGGAAGCCGCCGAGGAGGGGCCTTGCTGGTTGGTGTAGAGCAGGGCGGTGAGCAGATGGCGGCTCGATGCCACCATGTTGCGCATTCCCATGAGCCAGCGCTGGCATCGGGGGAACTGCTCGTGGAGCTGCTCGAACCATTCGCGGTATTCGTCCATCTGCATTTCAAAGTTGGTGTCAGTGGCGGTGTATGGTGGCTGGCTGCGCTGGCAAAGCCACTCGAACTCTATGGCGTCGCCGAACATCATGTCGCACCGTGCAAGCATCCGCCCGATGGTCTCTCTCGGGTCGGCGCCGTATCGCCACAGGTTCTTGCGGTAGTTGATGTCGAAGGACACCTTGACGCCCAGCTCGTCGGCAATGTCCATGGCCTCGAAGGTGGCGTCGGCGGCCTGTTGCGTGATGGCCGTTGCGATGCCCGATACGTGTAGCACGCTGGCCCCTCGGAGTATCTCTCGCCAGGGAATCATGCCGGGCTTCAGCTCGGAGTAAGCCGACCCTGCCCGGTCGTAGATGACCTTCGATGCCCTCATTCCGGCGGCGGGCTCCAGGTAGTAGGTGCCTATGCGTGTGCCTCCCCACACCACGTGGCTCATGCCTACGCCCATCTGCATGAGGCTCTGCGCCCCGGCGTGGGCCACGGGAGTGTCGGGCAGACGGGTGACGTAGTCCACGTTGTCGCCCAGGGTGGCCAGGCTTACGGCCACGTTAGCTTCGCTGCCGCCGTACATACTGGTGAAGGTGCGGCCCTGAGAGAGCCGCTGGTGCTGGTCTTTGGAGAAGCGCAGGAGCAGTTCTCCGAAAGTGATGATTTTTGGTGTCTGTGTCATTGTGTCAGTTTATTGGGGGTGCAAAAGTACGAAATATTTTGCTAACAAACAAATAAATTCCCGATGATTTATTCTTCCTTTCCCGCCATGATGTCGATAATGTCGGCAATGTCGGCCACGTCTACCTGTCCGTCTCCGTTGACGTCTCCGCGCTTTCCGCTTGTGTATGTGGGGCTGGCGTAGGGGTCGAACACCTTGTATGGATACACGGTCTTGGTGTTGGCGTCGTCGTTGCTCACGCACTGGCATCCGTCGGCCAGGAACTGATTGGCCACCTGCTGCGAGTAGAGTCCTCCTGCGCACTTCAGGCTGGCGTCGTTAAAGATTCGCAGGACGGTGGGTGCGCTGACCTGGCAGTAGTTCACCTTCACGTCTCCGCTCGACGAGAGTCCTGTCCCGGTGCCCTTGTTGATGATGGAGCCGCTGTTGATGAGCCCGTTGCCGTTGATGCAGACCGTCTGTGACGCCGAGTTGCAAGTGAATTTTCCGCCGTTGATGTTGGTGTTCGTGCCGGCATCGGCCCACAGGCTTCGGCGGAAGTCGGTGCCGCTGGGCTTGTCTGCGGAGTTGGTGAATGTGCCTCCGTTGATGACGACCTTGCTCTCCTTTCCGTAGTTTAGTATGACTCCGGCGTTGCCGGTGCAGTTGAACGTTCCGTCGTCTATGGTGGCGTTGCCGTTGAAGCAGCACACTTGAGTTTTTGCGGTGAACGACCCGTTTTTGATGTGTGTGCTCGACCCCGTGCTGGTCCAGACGCACCGGCGGTAGTCCGTGTCGGTGTAGCTGGGCACCTTGTTCTCGTACGTACCGCCGTCGATGACGAGTTCTCCGTGGTTGCTGAAGATGCCGGTGTTGGAGCTGACGAGCGTAATCTTTCCGGTGCTTCCGCTGTCGGTGACGGTGAGTTTCCCGTAGACGGCTATGTTTCCCGTTGTCTGCAGTTCATAGCCGTTGAGGTCGAGCGTGACTTCCTTCCCCTCGGCTATGCTGACCCATCCTTCGGTCGTGGAGTTGTCTGTGAGCTTGATGCTCATCGGCTTGCCTTGCTGTGCAAAGGCGATGGCGGCCTCGAACGAGGGGCATGGGGTGGTGCCGTCGACGAGTGCCACGGTCTTGGCCGTTGTGGTCTGTGTGCTGGGTGCGCAGCCGAGGGTGGCTCCCTGTCCCGAGCTGAGGTTGATGTTGCTGGTGGGTGTGAGTGCGGTGAGTAGGAAGAGTCCGTTGCACTCTCCTCCCCATCCCCAGTTGACCGAGAAGTAGTCCTTGTCGGTATATCCGTCGAGCAGGAAGATGTGGCCGTTGCCCTTCTCGTCGGCACCGCGGTAGACGATGGGCCTCTCGAGGCTCAGCTCGTCCTGCAGTATCTTGGTCCACTCGGCGGTGGTGTGTCCCTCGCGGGCCTGATAGCTGCCGGGGTTGAAGCCGAAGTGGGCCAGGAGTCCTGGCTGGTAGGCGTAGGTCACCGAGTTGTCGGCGGTGTAGTCCATCTTGAAGACGGCGCCGATGTCGGCCATGAGCTGTGCCACGTTGTTGGCCTGGGCGGTGGTGAACATCCCTGAGATGTACTCCAAGGGCATGTTGGCCCAGTCGTAGAGGTGGTTAAGGTCTCTCGACGCCACCTCCAGCTTGTTCGTAGAGGTGGTGTACGCGTCGGTGACGCCCCATCCCTTCTCCGGGTAGGCGTAGTACTTCATCAGTATGGCGTAGGCCGTGGTGGCGCATCCCGTGGCGCTTCGCGTTCCGGCGTCCAGTGGGCACTGCCAGTTGAAGGGCGTGAACTGGTCCCACTTCGCGGTGTTCATCTGCACCACCGTTATGCCCGTCTCGGCCGCTGCGTCGCGCCACTGCCGGGCCACGTCGTCCGAGGCCGTTGCGCCGGCGTCGCGGGCCTGGCGTATCTGGCCCTCCAGGTCGTCGAGCAGCTCCTGCATGGCGGGCGGTATGGCGGGCTGGGCGTCGCCGTCGCTGCTGCGTGTGCCAACGGGAGCGTCGGGCGAATACCCCAGTATGGGGTAGGCCACGTCGTCGCCCGCTACGATGACGAAGCCCTTGCCGTCGGCCCCGGTGAAGAGGTGGTAGGCCGGGGCCTCGGTGCCTGTCTGCGACGGCGCCTTGTGGCGGTTGGTCGGCTGGCGCAGTCTCAGCGCCTTTTGCGTGCCGCTGTTCTTGCTGAGGAAACGGTTGGCCACGTCGGCGGCCTTGCTGCTGTCCACCACTTTGGCGTCGCACGTCGGCGAGCACACGAGCAGCAGCAGCGAGAGGAGGGTGATGGGGTGTTGTAAAGCGTTCATAGTGATATAGTTATCATTGGTTATTGGTTTAGCTGTCTAAGGTCAGGAGCCTCTCTACGAGGCGTGGCACGGCGTAGTTGTCGAGGTCGCTTTCGTCTGTCCAGAAGTAGCCCTCGGGCAGCGGTGGCCTTACGGGCGCGTCCCATCGCCAGAAGTCGGCCAGCAGGACGCGGTGGGTGAGCACGTGGCGCACGTTCTTGCGCAGCAGCACGGGCTTCGCCTCGTCCATGCCCATCTGCCGCAGGCGGGCCGAGGGGTCGCCGCCGCCTTCGAGACAGAGCGGCTCGTAGAGTCCCTGCCAGATGTCGCCGGCGGGGCGGCGGTGCAGGGCCGTCTGGTGCCCACATTTAATATATATATAGGTGAGGCGCCGCTCCTTGACCACCGTCGTGCGCCGCTTCACGGGCAGCGTGGCGACGGTGCCGCTGCGCAGCGCTATGCACGTCAGGGCCAGCGGGCAGACGTCGCAGCGCGGACTGGAGGGCACGCACTGCGTAGCCCCGAAGTCCATCATGGCCTGGTTGTAGGCCGAGGCCTCGGCGGGCGGCAACAGGCTCTGCGCCAGGGCGGTGAACTCGCGCTTGCCCGTCGTGGTGTTGATGGGCGTGTCGATGCCATAGTGGCGGGAGAGCACGCGGAAGACGTTGCCGTCGACCACCGCCGCCGGCAGGCCGAAGGCGATGCTGCCAATGGCCGCGGCAGTGTAGTCGCCCACACCCTTCAGGGCGCGCAGACCCTCCAGCGTGCGGGGGAATCCGCCAAGGGCCACCACCTGTCGGGCCGCGGCGTGGAGGTTGCGGGCGCGGCTGTAATAGCCCAGCCCCTGCCACTCGCGCAGCACCTCGTCCTCGGTGGCCGCCGCCAGCGACTCCACCGTGGGCCAGTGGCGCATGAAACGCTCCCAGTAGGGGAGGCCCTGCTCGGTGCGCGTCTGCTGGAGGATGACCTCAGAGAGCCACACGGCGTAGGCATCGCGCGTGTGGCGCCAGGGCAGGTCGCGGCCGTTGAGGCTGAACCATTGGAGAAGCGTAGTGGTGAAATCCATGGGCAGGAGAAGCTGTCAAAATACGTCGGCAAAGGTAAGAAAAAGTGTAAAAACACGCAAAAAAACAAACGCTCTTTACGTTAATAAACGTTGATAAGAAAAAAAAAGTGTTTTTTGGAAGATAGTGGATAACGTTAATTAAATAAATATGAGTAATTTTGCCGCCCAAATGAACAATGTGTGCGTTAAAAAGGTTGAAACGGAAAGGGAAATGGACGACTTCGTCCGTTTCACGCGCAAGCATTATGCACGCTGCAAGCAGTACGTGCCCGATTTGGAGCGCGACGTGCGCGACACGTTCAACCCCAAGCGAAACGCCGGACTGGAGTTCAGCGACGTGCAGCCATTCGTGGCCTACCGCGACGGGAAGCCCGTGGGGCGCATAGCTGCCATCATCAACCACCACGCCAACCAGAAGTGGAACCGCAAATACGTGAGGTTCTCGTACATAGAGTTCATCGACGACCCGGAGGTGTCAAAGGCACTGCTCGAGACCGTCGCACAGTGGGGCAGGGAGCGCGGCATGGACCGCATACAGGGCCCCATGGGCATCACTGACTTCGACAAGGAGGGAATGCTCGTAGAGGACTTCGACCTCACAGGGTCGGTCACCGCCATCTACAACTACGACTACTACCCCCGCCACCTCGAGGCACTGGGCTTCGAGAAGGAGGCCGACTGGCTGCAGGTGCGCGTCGACGTGCCGAGCGAGACACCCGCCAGGTACCAGCGCGTGGCGCAATACTGCCGGGAGCAGGTAGGGCTGAGAGTCATCAAGGTGACCAACGACGACATACGCGGCGAGTTTGGCAAGAAGATATTCCACCTGCTCAACGCGGCCTACAGCCCACTCTTCGGCTACACAGAGCTGTCGGAAGGACAGATAGACGACTTCGTCAAGCAGTACATCGCCCTGGTCGACAAGCAGCTAATACCCCTCGTGGAGAACAAGAAGGGCGAGCTGGTGGGAGTGGCCATCACCATGACGAGCATGGTCGAGGCGTTCCAGCGCGCCCGCGGAAGGATATGGCCATTCGGGTGGTGGCACCTGCTCGGAGGCCTCAAGTGGAGAAAGGCCGACCACGCCGAGATGCTCCTCATCGCCGTCAGGCCCGACTATCAGGGACTGGGCGTCAACGCACTCTTCTTTGAAGACCTCATACCTATATATAATAAATATGGTATTAAGTGGGCAGAGACGGGACCGCAGCTCGAAGACAACATGAGAGAGCTGAACCAGTGGAAAGCACTCAACCCCAAGACGGTGAAGCGCCGCCGCTGCTACACAAAGAAGATATAAAGAGGGAAGCCAAGTAAAAACTACTAAAACTAGAAAGTCTAGAAACTCTAGAAAGTCTAGAAAAGCTAGAAAGACTAGAAACTCTAGAAAGACTAGAAACTCTAGGTAAACCATAGAAAGTAAAAGAAATAATGCAAAACAGAGTAGTAATAACAGGCATGGGCATCTGGTCCTGCCTGGGAACAAGCCTTGACCAGGTTCGCCAGTCGCTCTACGAGGGCCGCAGCGGCATCATCTTCAGCGAAGAGAGACAGAAGGCAGGATTCCGCTCCCCCATGTGCGGAAACGTGCCCAAGACAGACCTGAAGAAACTCCTTAACCGAAACGTCAGGCAGATGATGCCCGAAGAGGCACAGTACGCCTACATGGCCACCCTGCAGGCCTTAGAGCAGGCACGCCTGGATCAGGACTACATCGACCAGCACGAGGTGGGCGTCATCTACGGCAACGACTCCGTAGCCGAAGACACCATGATTGCCATGGACAAGTTCCGCCAGGCGGGCTCCACGGCAGCCTGCGGCAGCGGCGCCATCTTCAAGTCGATGAACTCGACAGTGACCATGAACCTTGCCACGCTCTTCCACCTCAAGGGCATCAACCTCACCGCGTCGGCCGCCTGCGCCAGCGGGTCGCAGTCGTTAGGACTGGCCTTCCTCCTCATACGCAACGGGCTGCAGGACTGCATCGTCTGCGGAGGAGCTGAGGAAAACAACATGTACGGCATTGCCGCCTTCGACGCACTGCAGACATTCTCCACACGTGTAGACGCCCCCGAAAAGGCCAGTCGACCCTTCGACAGAGACCGCGACGGACTCGTGCCCAGCGGAGGCGGCGCAACACTCATCGTCGAGAGCCTGGAGCACGCACAGAAGCGCGGGGCAAAGATACTTGCAGAAATCGTGGGATGGGGATTCTCGGGCAACGGAGACCATATCTCGACACCCAACGTGGCCGGACCGGCACGCTCACTGGAACTGAGCCTGAAGTGCGCCGGAGTAGACCCCAGGGAGATAGGCTACGTCAATGCTCACGCCACCTCGACGAAGATTGGAGACGCACGAGAGGCACAGGCCATCGCACAGGCATTCGGCGACTACCGTGTGCCCGTCACCTCGACCAAGAGCCAGACAGGACACGAGATGTGGATGGCAGGAGCATCGGAAATCATATACTCCATGCTCATGATGCAGAACGACTTCATTGCCGGTTCGCTCAACTTCGAGAACCCCGACGAGGAGACTGCCTGCATCAACGTGCTCGGAGAGCGCCGCGACACGCACTTCGACATGTTCCTCTCCAACAGCTTCGGATTCGGAGGAACCAACTCCACGCTCATCATCCGCAGGATGTAACAAACAGATTATAAATAGTAAATAGTTAATCAAAGAAATGACAAGAGAAGAAATCATCGAGCAGGTAAACAGCCTGCTGGCAGAAGAGTTTGAAGTAGAGGCATCGGAGTTCGCTCCCGAGGCTAACCTCAAGGAAACCCTTAATCTGGACAGCATCAACCTTGTAGACCTCATCGCCCTGGTACAGTTCACCTACAAAATCACCATCCCCGTGGAGGACCTGAAGAAGATTCAGACCTTCAACAACCTCTACGACTACATCGAGCAGCACCTGGCTTGAAATACTTGGGAAAGGACATAGAGCGGCTCATTCCCCAGCGGCCACCATTCATGATGGTCGACGGGTTTGAGCCTTTAACCGATGACAGTGCCACCGCGGCGCTCTCCGTCGACCGCAACAACTACTTCGTCATCCTTGACGACGAGCTGTCCGAAAGCGGCATCATCGAGCACCAGGCACAGTCCGTCTCGGCAATGGCCGGCTACAAGGCTGCCGGAAGCGACAGCCCGCCCGTGGGCATCATCGGCGAGGTGAAGCACTTCGAGTGCCTGCGAAGGCCGCGCGTCGGCGAGCGCCTCGTGACGACGGTGCAGATGGGCATGACCTTCGGCAACGTCACCATGGCCCGCTGCGAGACCGCCGTCGACGGCGAGACCGTGGCAAGAATAAACATCAAAGTGTTCATGCAGTGAATCCATTCATACTCATCTACCGTTACTTCCATCGGCACCGGCTGCAATGCTGGCTGTCGATGGTTGCGCTTTTCCTCTTCTTTGGCTTTTTCGCCATGCAGCTGCACCTGGAGGAGGACATCAACAAGCTCATGCCGTCGTCGCGCAACGAGGACGGCACGACGAAGCTCGCCTTCGCCGACCTGCGCATCAAGGACAAGACCTTCCTGCTCTTCGAGCGCAAGGGCGCCGACGTCAGCCCGGAGCAGATGGCCGAGACCTGCGACGCTTTCGTGGAAGCCCTCATCGGCCCTGAGGGAGACACCGTGAGCGCCGATGCGCCCGACGTGTTCTACCGTCTGCCCGACGACCTGCTGCCCGATGCCGTCGCCTACCTGCAGGAGCATTTGCCCGCCTACATCGACACGTCGGCCTACGCCGCCTTCGACACCCTGCTCACCGCCAGCCACGTAGGGCGGCAGATGGAGCAGAACCGCGCCGACCTGGAGGGCGAGTTCGGCAGCATGTACCCCGAACTGATACAGAGCGACCCGCTGGGCCTGCGCAGCGTACTTGCCGACCGTATGTCGCCGCTGCTCAATGCCGGCGGCGGCAGCTACACCACCATCGGCGGCCACTTCTTCGTCAACGATTCTTCCGTCTGCGTGGCGTTCATCACGCCCCGCTTCTCGGCCACGAACACCGGCCAGGGCTCGGCCCTCTTCAGCCGCATGAACGAGCTGATTGACAGCTTCGCCGTGGCAGCGCCCGACGTCAGCATCTGCTACCACGGCACGCCCGCCAGCGGTTACTACAATAGCACCGTCATCAAGCACGACCTCACCACGACCATCGCCGGCTCCATGGTGCTGGTGCTGCTCTTCATCATACTTTGCTTCCGCCGCTGGGACACGCTGCCGCTGCTGCTCCTTCCCGTAGCCTTCGGCACGCTCTTCGCCATGGCGGTGATGTACTTCCTGCGCGGGCAGTTCTCGCTGCTTGCGCTGGGCATTGGCGGCGTGGTGCTCGGCGTGGCCCTGAGCTACGTGCTCCACGTGCTCACCCACCGTCTCTACGTTACCGACGGCGAGCAGTTGCTGCGCGAGCAGACCAAGCCGCTGCTCCTGGGCTGTATCACCACCATCGGTTCCTTTGGCGGACTATTCTTCACCGACACCGCCCTGCTGCAGGACTTCGGCCTCTTTGCCGCCCTGGCCATCGCGGCCACCACGCTCTTCTGCCTCGTCTATCTGCCGCAGTTCTTTTTCTTTGTAAGGACAGAGGCCTCCTCCCCTTCGTCTCCCGAGGGGGGCACGATACCATCTGCCTTTAAAGGTGTAGAAGCCCCCTCGGGGGCCGTAGGGGGGGCTTTACGCTCTATCATCAACTACCCCTTCGACCGCCGTCCCTGGCTCATTGCCGTCGTGCTGGCCGTCGTCGTGGTGTGTGTGGGAGCCTGGCTGTGGAAGGGCACGCTCTTCGACGCCGACATGCACAACCTGGGCTACGACGACCCGCGTGTGGAGCACTCCGAACAGCTGCTGCGGCAGAAGACCTTCACCGGCGACAAGGAGAAGTACTTCGCCGCCGAGGGCGCTACCATGGAGGAGGCCCTGCACCACTTCGCCCTGCTGCGCCATAAGCTCGACTCGCTGCAGGCCCTCGGCCTGGTGAAGGACTACACGCCCACAGACCATATCTTCATCCCCCTCGACCGCCAGCAGCGCAACATCGACGCCTGGCAGGCCTACTGGAGCGACGACCGTCTCTCTGCCGCCCGCCGTCTCATCGGCCAGGCCGCGCCTCAGGCCGGACTGATGGCCGATGCCTTCGAGCCCTTCTTCGAGCTGGCCACCGCCGACTTCGAGCCCGACGCCCTCTACGACGCCGGCCTCATCCCCGAGGGCTACCTCACCACGCTCATGGAGCAGACCTACGGCGGCGACTACCTCTGCTTCACCTCCGTGCGCTGCGAGAACGACTCCGTGCGCAGCAAGGACAGCGACTATATGCGCATCTGCGACGCCGTCTGCCAGGAGCCTCACCTCATGGTGCTCGACACCTACTACTACACCACCGACACGCTGCTGAAGCTCAACCAGGACTTCAACATCCTGCAGTGGCTCTCCATGGCCTTCGTCTTCCTGGTGCTGCTCGTCAGCTTCCGCTTCAACGTCAAGCACACGCTGCTGGGCTTTACGCCCATCCTTGTCAGCTGGCTCATGGTGATGGGCATGATGGCCATCTTCGGCGTGCGCTTCAACCTCATCAACATCATCATCTCCACCTTCATCTTCGGCATCGGCGTGGACTACAGCATCTTCATCATGGCCGGACTGGTGGGGGGTGATGGGCAGGATGGGCTTAATGGTCAGGATGGTCTGAGGCTGCTCCAGGCCCACAAGAGCGCCATTTTCTACAGCGTCGTGGTGCTGGTGGTCACCGTGGGCTCCATGCTCCTGGCCGTCCATCCCGCCATCCGCTCCGTGGGCTTTGCCACCATCGTGGGCCTGCTCTCGGCCGTCGTCCTCTGCTATGTGGTTCAGCCGGCAGCCTTCAGGTGGCTTAACAGGAAGAAATGAAGACAGATGTCATCGTCATCGGCAGTGGTCTCGGCGGCCTTGTCTGCGCCCGTCTGCTGGCAGGGCGTGGCCGTCGTGTCACCGTGCTCGAGCGCCACAGTACCCCCGGCGGCTGTCTGCAGAGCTACCGCCGTCGCGGCGTGAGCTTCGACACTGGCCTGCACTACGTGGGCGGACTGGCCGAGGGTCACCGCCTGCACCGCGTCTTCGACAGCCTGGGACTCATGGACCTGCCCTGGCAGCGCATGGACCCCGACGGCTTCGACCTCATCACCATTGCTGGCGAGACCTTCCCGCTGGCCGAGGGCTACCAGCACTTTGCCGACCGTCTTGCCGACCGTTTCCCCCGTGAGCGCGACGCCCTTCGCCGCTATGCCGCCCTCCTGGAGCGTGCCGACCGCCTGCCGCCCGGCGACGCCGAGGTGCAGCGCCTGTGTGCCGTCGGGGCCTACGACTATCTTCAGGAGACCTTCAGCGACCCCCTGCTCGTCAACGTCCTGGCGGGCAACGCCCTGAAGAGCGACCTGCAGCGCGAGACCATGCCGCTCTTCAACTTCCTCCACGCCACGTCGGCCTTCGTCGGTGGCGGTGCCTGGCGGCTGCAGGGCTGCGGCGACGACCTCGTGGCCGTGCTCTGCCGCGGCATCGAGGACTTGGGCGGAACCGTCGTCACCAGTGCCGAGGTCAGTGAGCTGGTCGAGACCGACGGGCGCATCACCGCCGCCCGCTGCACCAACGGCGAGACCTA
Source organism: uncultured Prevotellaceae bacterium (assembly GCA_946644025.1). The sequence goes on from CAMPCG010000001.1 coordinate 13,513, forward strand.
CGAGGCCGACACGTTCATCAGCGACATACACCCGCAGCAGACCTTCGCCCTGGTGAAAGAGAGCACGAAGCTCTCGCGCCTCTTCCGCCGCCGTATCGACATGCTCGGTAACAGCCTGGGCATGTTCACCGTCTCGATGGTCACCGACGGCGACATCCCCTATTTCAACCACAACAAGTACATCTACCGGCGCGCCAATGTCTGGGAGACCGGCCCCACCAACCCCACCAACCCCACCGGCCCCACCGGCCCCACCCCCGACCCCTCCCCCGAAGGGAGGGGAGCAAGCGGCGGGTGGAGCGTAGACCGTGTCCTGGTGAGCTGCATGTCAAAGCCGGCCCTTCCGGGTGAGGCGGGCGGCGGCCTGGTGGTCGACCTCCTCACGCCCGTGCCCCTCTCGCTCTTCGAGCCATGGGCCGACAGCCGCGTGGGCCGCCGCCCCGACGGCTACCAGCAGCTGAAGGAGCAGCTGGCCGGCGAGTGCATCGCCCTGGCCGCTACCCAAATACCCGACTTACTGAAGCTAGGGCTGGGTAGCCTTCCCCATCAGGAGGAGGTTGGCGGGATGGGTTCTCAACATCGTCTCCCCTCCCCTTCGGGGGGAGGGGTCGGGGGTGGGGGCTTTTACACCAGCAGCCCGCTCACCTGGCGCGACTACACGCTGACGCCCCTTGGCTCGGCCTTCGGACTGCGCAAGGACTGGCGCCAGCCCCTGCTCACCATGCTCTCGCCGCGCACCCCCATCCCCAATCTGCTGCTCACCGGCCAGAACCTCATGCTCCACGGCCTGGAAGGCGTCACGATGACCGCCCTCCAGACCTGCTCGGACTTCTTGGCCTGAGCCTTAGGCCCATGGGACGCGCCCATGTCATTAAAAAAGGCTAAAAGATTGTAACGCCTTACAAGCGTTATAAAACTTTGTTGTAATTTTGCACCACCATATCTACAATAATTAATGAAAAGACGACTTTTCCTCCTTTCATTGCTGTTCTTGGCCTCCTGCCTGACGGCGGTGGCCCAGTACATCACGGGCACGGTTGTCGATGCTGAGACGGGCGAGGGTGTGCCCTACGCCAGCGTGGTCTACAAGGGTCACAACGTGGCCGTCATCTCCGACGAGAACGGCCACTACCGCATTGACCGCCACAACGGGTGGAACATCACCTACAGCGCCGTGGGCTACAAGACGCAGGTCGTGGAGATAGACTACGACACGCGCAGCCGCATGGACGTAAAGCTCTCGCCCGACGGCGGACAGGTGGCCGAGGTGACCGTCAAGGCCAAGCGCAACCGCTACAGCCGCAAGAACAACCCCGCCGTGGACCTCATGCGCAAGGTCATCGAGAAGAAGAAAGAGACCGACCTGGCCAACCACGACTATTACCGCTACGAGAAGTACGAGAAGCTGACGCTTGCCGCCAACGACCTCACCCCCGCCATGCTTGAGAAGAAGCCCTTCTCGAGCACGCCCTGGCTGCTGGAGCAGGTCGAGGTGTGCAAGTACAACATGAAGATGATTCTGCCGCTGAGCGTCGACGAGACGGCCTCCGAAATTGTCTACCGCAAGAGCCCGCAGTCGAAGAAGACCTACATCAAGGGCCAGCAGTCGTCGGGCATCAACGACCTCTTCCAGACGGGCGACATCATCAACATCGTGATGAAGGACGTCTTCACCGACGTGGACCTCTACGACGACCAGATACGTCTGCTGCAGTACCCCTTCACCTCGCCCATCGGCAAGGACGCCATCGCCTTCTACCGCTTCTACATCGTAGACACCATCGCCATAGTGAACAATAGCCGACCCTCCCCCGGCCCCTCCCTGCGAGGGAGGGGAGTAGATACTTCTGTCGCTGAAGACCTTTCGGCTAGGGCTAACTACTCCCCTCCCTCGCAGGGAGGGGCCGGGGGAGAGTCTGTCGACAGCTGCATACACCTGCACTTTCTGCCCAACAACCAGATGGACTTCGGCTTCCGCGGCGACATCTACATCCTCAAGGACTCCAGCTACCATGTGCGCCGCTGCGAGCTCACCCTGCCCAAGCAGACGTCGGTGAACTTCGTCAAGAACATGCGCATAGAGCAGGAGTTCGAGCAGTTGGACAACGGCGAGTGGGTGCTCACACAGGACGACGCCATCACCGAGCTCTCCTTCGCCAAGTTCCTGCAGCAGGCCATCGTCATTCGCACCACCCGCTACAGCGACTACTCCTTCAATGAGCTGCCCAAGCGCCTCTTCAAGGGTGCCCGCACCGAGATACGCGAGCCCGACGCCGGAATGCAGAGCAAGCAGTTCTGGAACAAGTACCGTCAGGTGGACCTCACCAAGAGCGAGGAGTCCATGGGCGGCTTCGTGGAGAACATACAGAAGATTAAGGGCTTCAAGTACATCATGTACGGACTGAACGCCCTCATCGAGAACTCCATCGAGACGGGCGACCCCAACAAGATAGACATTACGCCGGTGAACACCATCCTCTCGCGCAACCAGATTGATGGCTGGCGCTCGCGCCTGAGCCTCAAGACGACGGCCAACCTCAACAAGCGCTTCTTCGCCGAGGGGTACTACGCCTACGGATGGGGCTCGCACAAGAACTACTACAGCGGAGCGCTCACCTACTCCTTCATAGACAAGGTCTACATGCCCTGGGAGTATCCCAAACGCACGCTGAAGCTGGAGAGCACCTACGACATGTCGTCGCCCAGCGACCGCTACCTGCCTACCGACAAGGACAACTTCCTCGTGGCCTTCAAGTGGGCGGGCATCAACAAGATGACCATCAACAACCGCCAGAAGCTCTCCTTCGAGTACGAGATGTATGGCGGACTGCGCACCACCCTCAGCCTCAAGGCCGAGGAGTACGAGGCCTGCGGAGCCATGTCCTTCCGCACCCTCGACAAGCCCCGCGTGGACTACGACGGGCTGAAGCCCAACCACGAGTTCATGCGCACCACAGAGCTCTTCGCCGAGGTGCGCTACGCCCCCTCCGAGACCTACATCAACAGCAAGCAGCGCCGCGTCACCATCAACCACGACGCACCGTCGATGTCCATCAGCCACACCACGGGACTGAAGAACGTGCTCGGCGGACAGTATGCCTCCAACTTCACCGAGGCAAAGCTCTACCAGCGCTTCTGGCTCAACAGCTGGGGAAAGGTGGACCTGCACCTCAAGGCCGGCATACAGTGGAACAAGGTGCCCTACATGCTGCTCATACACCCGGCGGCCAACCAGTCGTTCGTCATCGAGGAGGAGATGTTCAACCTCATCAACAACATGGAGTTCCTCAACGACCGCTACGCCTCGATGATGCTCTCGTGGGACATGAACGGAAAGTTCTTCAACCGCGTGCCGCTGCTCAAGAAGCTGAAGTGGCGTGAGTACTTCGCCGTGAACATGCTCTGGGGCGACCTTACCGACAAGAACGACCCCGCCAAGAACCCCGGCGACCCCGACCTGATGTACTTCCCCGAGGGCTGCCACGTGATGAACCCCAAGGTGCCCTACATAGAGGCCATCGTCGGCGTACACAACATCTTCAAGCTCATACACGTGGAGTACGTGAGGCGACTGAACTACCTCGACCTGCCCACCAGCGAGCGGTGGGGCATACGCTACATCTTCCGGCTGACATTCTGACATTCTTGTTGAAGATGGATGACTAAACCGCTTATTATTGACACCCACTGTCACCTCGACGGGCCGGAGTACGACGCCGACCGCGCCGAGGTGATTGCTCGTGCCCTCGAGGCTGGCGTGAGCCGCATGTTCGTGCCCGCCATCGACCTGGCCTCGTCGCGCCGCATCATGGAGCTGTGCCGTCAGTACCCCGGCCAGCTATACCCCATGCTGGGCCTGCACCCCGAGGAGGTGCGCGGCGACTGGCGCGAGCAGCTCGACCAGCTGAAGAGCCTCCTGTCGACGCCGGCACAGTGGCTGGCCATTGGCGAGGTGGGCCTCGACTTCTACTGGAGCCGCGAGTTCGGGCAGGAGCAGCTGCTGGCCTTCGAGGAGCAGGTGCGATGGTCGGTGGAGACGCGGCTGCCGCTGATGATTCACTGCCGCAAGGCGCAGAACGAGATGGTCGCCATCCTGAAGCGCTACCGCGACGAGCTGCCCGGCGGCGTGTTCCACTGCTTCACCGGCAACGCCCTGGAGGCGCAGGAGCTGCTCGCGTTTCCCCGCTTCGTGCTGGGCATAGGCGGCGTGTCGACGTTCAAGAAGAGCCATCTGCCCGAGGTGCTGCCCGCCGTGGTGCCCCTCGACCGCATCGTCCTCGAGACCGACGCACCCTACATGGCCCCCGTACCCCTGCGCGGTCAGCGCAACGAGCCCGCCTTCGTCACCCACGTGCTCACACGCCTGGCCCAGGCCTACGCCGTGAGCGAGGAAGAGCTGGCCCGCCACACCAACGAGAACGCCGAGCGGGTCTTCGGAGTCGCCATAGGGGCGTAATGGTGTGTTCTATAAATTAAGGAATCGGCACCCCTCCCTTGGGGTGGGTTTCTGGGGGGTGGGTATTTCTACAAACCAAGGCAGCGTTTGTATAAACCAAGGCAGCGTTTCTATAAACGCTGACGACGTTTGTACAAACGCTGTCAGCGTTTGAAGATTGTCCCTATCCTTTTCCCATTCAAAATACGTCCAGAGACGACTTTTCCACGGCTCTTTCCCTACATCAGCTGGTAGCTTCACCGGCCGCTACCTTGCGGAAGAGCAGCGTCTGCACCAGTCCGCGCAGGGCCAGGTATACGAGCATGGCCAGCCACAGGGCGTGGTTGGCCATTGTCGTTGCGAGCAGCAGGTAGAGGGCGAAGAAGGCCACGCTGGCCACGAGACACGACAGGAGCATGGCGCGCGTGGCGGTGATGCCGATGAAGACGCCGTCCCAGACGAAGGCCGCCATGCCCGCCGCCGGTATGGCGACGGCCCACGGCAGGTAGACCTCGGCGGCGGCTACGACGGCGGCGTCGCTGGTGAGCAGGCGCAGCACCTGGGGCCCCAGCAGCCAGTAGGCCACGGTGAACACCACGGCCACACCGGCACCCCAGCGCAGCAGCGCCGCTACCACGCGCCGCAGCCCCGAGGCATCGCCGGCACCGTAGCTCTTGCCGGCCAGCGCCTCGCCGGCGAAGGCAAAACCGTCCATCACATAGCTGAAGAACATGAAGAACTGCATGAGCAGCGTGTTGGCCGCCAGCGTCAGCGCACCCTGGGCCGAGCCCGCCGAGGTGAAATAGAGGTTGACGGCCACCAGGCAGAGCGTGCGCAGGAAGATGTCGGCATAGACCTTGAGCTGGGCTCTGGAAAGGCCTTTCAGTGCCCCCAAGACTTTGAGCCGTCCAAAGCCTGAGGCCATCGCGCCGACCTTGCGCCTGGCGCAGAGCAGGGCCGCAAGAAAGGCCGCCCACTGGCTGACGAGCGTGCCCAGGGCAACGCCCACGATGCCCATGCGCAGCACGATGACGAGTGTGAGCGAGAGCGCGATGTTCATCACGTTCTGGCCGATGGCAATGGCCATGGGCGTGCGCGTGTCCTGCATACCGATGAACCAGCCCGTCAGGCTGTACAGTCCGAGCACCGCCGGCGCCCCCCACACGCACGTATAATAATAAGGTGTACACAGGGCGGCCACCTCAGGCTGCATCTGCATCAGCCAGAAGGCCAGCCACTGTAGCGGCACCTGCATCACCATGATGACCACGCCCAGGAGCAGGCCGGCGCTCAGGCTGCTGCTCAGTATCTGCTGGGGGGTGGGACTCTTTTTGGGGGGTGAGGGGTGAGGGGTGGGGGGTGGGAGGTTACCACTCACCCCTGAAGACATACCTCTCACCCCTCCATTCTCACCGCTCACCCCCAAAGACTCACCACTCACCCCTGAAGACTCAGCACCCATTTCCCTTCCGTAGGCCTGGGCGGTGAGTCCGCTCGTGCCCATTCGCAGGAATCCGAAGAGCCAGTAGACGACGTTGAATACCATCGACCCCACGGCGATGGCCGCGATGCTCGTAGCCCCGCCGATGTGGCCCATGATAGTCACGTCGCACAGGCCGAGCAGCGGCACGGTAATGTTAGAAACGATGCTGGGAAAAGCCAGCGCCAATATTTTACGGTTCACGCTGCAAAGGTAGCACAAAAGACACGGAAAATCGAAAAAAACGTAAAAAATATGCACAAACATATATTGTGTGTGCACACAAATGGTTGTTTTTTGTAAAAAAGTTTGTGTAGCTGAAAGAAAATGTGTTACTTTGCACCCGATTTTCAAAGAATCGCTGAGTTTAGAACATTATTTATTAACATTTTAAAAAAGAGAAAATCATGTCAGAAATTGAAAGCAAAGTAAAGGCCATCATCGTTGATAAACTGGGTGTGGAAGAGTCTGAGGTTAAGCCCGAAGCAAGTTTCACCAACGACCTGGGTGCCGATTCACTGGATACCGTCGAGCTCATCATGGAGTTTGAGAAAGAGTTCGGAGTCAGCATCCCCGATGACAAAGCCGAGAAGATTGGCACGGTGGCCGATGCCATTGCCTATATTGAGGAGAACCTGAAGTAAAAAGCTAATGAGAAATTAGTAATTGGTAGTGAGTAATTATGATTACCGGGCAAGCACCGTGCTGCCCCTAAGGTGTAATCATAATTACTCATTACTAATTATTCATTACTAATTCTACTATGGAACTGAAGAGAGTTGTTGTGACAGGGCTTGGAGCCGTGACGCCCGTAGGCAATAATCCCGAGGAGATGTGGAAAAACCTGCTCGCGGGAGTCAGCGGTGCAGCACCGATACAGAGCTTCGACGCAACAAAATTTAAGACAAAGTTTGCCTGCGAGGTGAAGAACCTCAACGTGAACGACTATATCGACCGCAAGGAGGCCCGCAAGATGGACCGCTACACGCAGCTGGCCATCATCGCCGCCAAGCAGGCCGTGGAGGACAGCGGCATGGACCTCGAGACCGTGGACAAGAACCGCATCGGCGTGGTCTACGGAGTGGGCATAGGCGGCATCACTACCTTCCAGGAAGAGTTGACCTACTATGGCGCACACTATGACGAAGGGCCAAAGTTTAACCCGTTCTTCATACCGAAGATGATTGCCGACATCTGCGCAGGGCAGATTTCAATCATGTACGGATTCCACGGACCCAACTATATCACGGCCTCGGCCTGCGCTTCGTCGTCGAACGCGCTGGGCGACGCCTTCAACCTCATCCGTCTGGGAAAGGCTAACATCATCCTGGCCGGTGGTGCAGAGGCAGCCGTCATAGACTGCGGCGTGGGCGGATTCAACGCCATGAAGGCCCTCTCCACTCGCAACGACGAGCCCGAGAAGGCCAGCCGCCCCTTCAGCGCCAGCCGCGACGGATTCGTCATCGGCGAGGGCGCCGGGTGCCTCATACTCGAGGAGCTGGAGCACGCCAAGGCTCGTGGAGCAAAAATCTACGCCGAGATGGTGGGTGCAGGCATGAGCGCCGACGCATACCACATCACCGCATCGCACCCCGAGGGACTGGGCGCCAAGCTCGTCATGGAGAACGCGCTGGAGGACGCCGGACTCAAGCCCGAGGACATTGACTACATCAACGTACACGGAACGTCGACACACGTGGGCGACATCTCGGAGGCAAAGGCCATCAAGGAGGTGTTCGGAGACGCAGCCTACAAGCTGAACATCTCGAGCACGAAGTCCATGACCGGACACCTGCTCGGAGCCGCCGGAGCCGTAGAGGCCATGGCAACGCTGCTCGCAGTGAAGAACGACATCGTCCCGCCTACCATCAACCACGAGGAGGGCGACGACGACCCCGAGATTGACTACAACCTGAACTTCACGTTCAACAAGGCCCAGAAGCGCACCGTGCGCGCAGCACTGAGCAACACCTTCGGATTCGGAGGACACAACGCCTGCGTGGTGTTCAAGAAGTACTGATTTTTAAGTAGTAAGAAGTAGTTAAAAGTAGTAAGAAAGTAGTTAGAGGTCGATACAATAAAGACTCAATTGACATATCTGTAATCGAAAAATCTATCGACCTCTAACTACTTTTAACTACTTCTAACTACATCTACCTACTTTACCTAAAATGATAAGAGACATTATAGAGCGCCTCCGCCTGCCCTTCCGCGACGAAAAGGAGCTGAGACAGCAGCTGCGGCAGGTGATAGGATTCTACCCGAACAACATCAGCCACTACAAGCTGGCGCTGACTCACAAGAGCAGCGGACAGCGCAACGAAAAGGGACGCCCGCTGCACAATGAGCGGCTGGAGTTCCTTGGCGATGCCATGCTCGACGCCACCGTGGGCCACATCGTCTTCGAGCACTTCGACCGGAAGCCCGAGGGATTCCTCACCAATACACGCTCGAAGCTCGTCAGCAGAGAGTCGCTCGGCAAACTGGCCAACGAGATGGGCCTCACCGAGCTCATACAGAGCAACGGCCAGCAGCGCTCCCACAACAGCTACATGGCCGGAAACGCCTTCGAGGCACTCGTAGGCGCCATCTATCTCGACCAGGGCTACGACGCCGTCATGCGGTTCCTCAAGAAGCGCATACTGGCCAAGATGGTGAACATAGACAAGGTGGCCTACAAAGAGGTGAACTTCAAGTCGAAGCTGCTGGAGTGGACGCAGAAGAACCGCGTGAAGATGGACTACCAGATGCTCAAGCAGACCACCGACGAGAAGGGCTCGCCCGTATTCGGATATATGGTGCGCATAGAGGGCGTGGAAGGCGGAAAGGGACAGGGATTCTCCAAGAAGGAGGCACAGCAGGTGGCCTCGAAGGAGACTCTGCAGCGCCTGCGCCGCGAGCCCCAGTTCATCGACGCCATCTTCCAGGCCAAGAGCGACCGCACGAAGATGGAGGAGGAACCCACCGCCGTACCCCCCGACCTGGAAGGCACATGGGAAAAGGAGAGCGCGCAGGACCTTAGTGAGACGAGTGGTTCTGGCAATTCTGGTAATTCTAGCAATTCTAGCGATTCTAGAAGTTCTAGCAATTCTAGCGATTCTAGTAATTCTAGCAATTCTAGCAACTCTAGTAATTCTAGCAACTCAAGCAATTCCAGCAAGCCCAGTGACTCCCAGGTTGACGAGTTCGACCTCTCGGACATCACCCACAACCCTGTGGAGAAGTCGCGCGAGGACATCATCGCTGCCGCCGAGGCCGCAGCGTTCAGTGAATAGACAACCAGTATTTTAAGCATTAACCATAAAGGAAACGATGAGAATAGCACTGATAGGTTATGGCAAGATGGGCAAGATGATTGAAGAGATTGCCCGCAGCCGCGGTCACGAGATTGTAAGCATCATCGACATCGACAATCAGCAGGATTTCGACACCGATGCCTTCCGCTCTGCCGACGTGGCCATAGAGTTCACCGCCCCGCAGGCCGCCTACGGCAACTACCTGAAGGCGTGGGAGCAGGGCGTGAAGGTGGTCTCCGGCTCCACTGGCTGGATGAAGGAGCACGGCGACGACGTGAGGCGCGCCTGCGCCGAGCAGGGGAAGACCCTCTTCTGGGCCTCCAACTTCAGCATCGGCGTGGCCATCTTCTCGGCCGTGAACCGCTACCTCGCCACTATTATGAACCGTTTCCCGCAGTACGACGTACAGATGGAGGAGGTACACCACGTCCACAAGCTCGACCACCCCTCGGGCACGGCCATCACCCTGGCCGAGGAAATCGTGGAGCGCCTCGACCGCAAGAGCGACTGGGAGCCGGGCCGCTTCGTTCAGCCCGACGGCCAGGTGACGGGAGCCGTCATCGGCAGCAGCGGCGACATGCTGCGCATAGACAGCCGCCGCGAGGGCGAGGTGCCGGGCATACACACCATCAAGTATGACTCGCCCGAGGACTGCATCACCATCACCCACGACGCCCATTCGCGTCGGGGCTTCGCCCTCGGGGCCGTGCTCGCAGCAGAGTACACCAACGACCACCAGGGGCTGCTCACCATCAGCGATATGTTTAAGTTTTAATGGAGTGAAAGTGAAGTGAAAGTGAAGTGAAAGGGGAGTGAAAGGGACGATAGTTCCTTCACGACCACAAGGCCGAAAGTAACGTCCCCTTCACTCCCCCTTCACTTCCCCTTCACTCCCCCTTCACTCCCCCTCACTTCCCTTTCACTCCCCCTTCACTCCTTAACAATAAGATATGATGAAAACGAAGAAAGAAAAAGTCAATATGAAGCTTCAGTGGCTGAAGTTCATCGTCGTGCTGGTCCTCTACCTGCTCTTCCTCTATTGGGTGAAGTCGTGGCTGGGCCTCATCGTCGTGCCCTTCATTTACGACGCCTATATCTCCAAGAAAATCAACTGGCAGTGGTGGAAGGATGCCGAAGGCCCCGTGCGTACCGTCATGTCGTGGGTCGACGCCATCGTCTTCGCCCTCGTCGCCGTATACTTCATCAACCAGTTCTTCTTCCAGAACTACGTCATTCCCTCGTCGTCGCTGGAGAAGTCGCTGCTCACGGGCGACTATCTCTTCGTGTCGAAGGTCTCCTACGGCCCGCGCATCCCCGAGACGCCGCTCACCGTCCCCCTGACGCAGCACACGCTGCCCTTCGGCAACCTGAAGTCGTACATCGAGTGGCCCCACTGGGACTACCGCCGCGTGAAGGGCCTGGGCCAGGTGGAGCTGAACGACATCGTGGTGTTCAACTACCCTGCCGGCGACACCATCATCACCGAGCCGCCCTACCAGACCTATTACTACCAGTTCTGCTACGAATTCGGACAGGGCATCTTCCAGCAGCTCTACCCCGAGGCTGCCCCCATCGACTCGCTGTCTAAGTACGACCAGCTGTTGCGGCTGAAGCAGGTCTACGGCCTGGGGTCGGAGTTCATCAAGCACAATCCCGGCTACAGTCCTCAGCCCGGCGCCCTGCCCCTTGGCCAGGTGGACTGGCGGCCCACAGACCGCCGCGAGAACTACGTGAAGCGCTGTGTGGGCCTGCCCGGACAGACACTGCAGATTAAGGACCACATCGTCTACCTGGACGGCAAGGCCAACAAGGAGCCCGACGAGGTGCAGTACTCCTACGACGTGCGCTTCCACGACGGGGCCGTGCTTACCGACGACTTCATGCGCGAGCACGGCATCACCTGCGAGGACCTCGGGCTGACCAGTGCCGACCAGGCCTACTTCAAGAGCAACGGCCAGATAACGCTGACCGACCAGATGCGCAACACGCTAAGCGTCATGCCCATGACGCAGTCCACGTACAAGGCCCTCTCCGGGCGCAAGGACCTCGTAGAGAGCATCACGCCCACGGTGAGCGAGACCTCCATCGACATCTACCCCTCGGGCGGCAACACCCACTGGACGCGCGACAACTACGGCCCCGTATGGATTCCGAAGAAGGGCGAGAGCATCCGTCTGACGGTCGACAACTATGCCGTCTACGAGCGCCCCATCAGAGTCTACGAGAAGAACGACCTGCAGCTGCGTAACGGCAAAATCTACATTAACGGCGCTGAGGCCACGGAGTACACCTTCAAGATGGACTATTACTGGATGATGGGCGACAACCGCCACAACTCGGCCGACTCGCGCTATTGGGGCTTCGTGCCCGAGGACCACATCGTGGGCAAGCCCATCTTCATCTGGTGGAGCAGCGACCCCGACCGCGGGCTCTTCTCGGGCGGCATACGCTGGAACCGCCTCTTCCGCTTTGTTGACAATATCAAGTAGCCGAGACACTGTGAGGGCTGCAACGCTGTTGAAGCAAAGAGAACAGAGCACATGCGAAAAACGCTGAAATTCCTCCTCTCGCTGGCCGTCGCCCTTTTGGCGATGGTAGCCTTCCGTGCCATTGGGCTGACGCTCTACACCATCGACGGCGACGGTCTCGGCCCCCGCTTTGTGGCCGGCGACCGTGTGCTGGTGAACCGCTGGAGCTACGGTCTGCGCGTGGGTGGCGGCGACAGCTCGCTCTTCGGCTACGGGCGGCTGTGGCGCCAGCCGGTGGAGAAGGGCGACATCCTGGCCTTCGAGCACCCCACGGAGGGCGACATCGTCATCTGTCGCTGCAAGGGACTGCCCGGCGACACCCTCGAGGTGGACGGCGAGACGCTCGTAGTGCCCAGCCTGAAGGACTGTGCCGATGCCGACTACTACTGGCTGGAGAGCCTTAACACGGCCAATCCCGTAGACTCCCGCCTGCTGGGCTTCGTCTCCGAGGAGTACATCATCGGCCGCGTTGTCATGGTTGCCTACAGTCACGACCCTTCCGCACCACTTTGGAGCGGCTGGAGGAAGGAGCGGTTCTTTGTCAGGGAGTGAAAGGGAAGTGAAGGGGGAGTGAAGGGGGAGTGAAAGGGACAATAGTTTCTGCCTATAGAACAAACGTCCCTTTCACTCCCCCTTCACTCCCCCTTCACTTCCCTTTCACTCCACCTTTTCCCCCTTATCCATTCATCCGGTTTCTTCCTGCATCAATGCGCAGGAAGATGAAGAGCAGCAGCGTGAATCCCCACAGCGACGAGCCTCCGTAGCTGAAGAAGGGTAGGGGGATGCCTATGACGGGCGTCAGCCCGAGCACCATCCCCACGTTGATGAACACGTGGAAGAGGAACACCGAGAGCACACAGTAGCCATAGACGCGGCCAAAGGTGGTGGGTTGCCGCTCTGACAAGTGTATGAGTCTGAGTATGAGCGCCAGGAACAATATCAGCACGCCGGCGGCGCCCAGGAATCCCTCCTCCTCGCCCACGGTGCAGAAGATGAAGTCGGTGTCCTGCTCGGGCACATACTTCAGCTTCGTCTGCGTGCCGTTCAGGAATCCCTTTCCGCCCAGTCCGCCCGAGCCGATGGCAATCTCGCTCTGGTGGACGTTGTAGCCCACGCCGCGCGGGTCCTCCACCAGTCCCAGAAGCACCTTTATGCGCGTGCGCTGATGGTCGCGCAGCACGTTGTCAAGGGCATAGCCGGCCGAGCTGTAGAACACCAGCGAGCCGAGTGTGAACGCCGCCACCCACCAGTAGTTCTTCACCGTCGAGCCCAGGGCCTGCCACACCAGCCACCCCACCAGTGCCACGCACAGCGGCGCCTGCACCCACACCAGGTTGAAGGGTATGACGTAGACGGCGAAGAGCAGCCCCACGAGCGTCACGCCCACACAGAGGCTTATCCAGGCGACGGCCTCGCGCCAGTTGCGGCAGTAGATGCCAATCATCACCGCCGAGAATACCTGCACCATCAGCAGCACCACGAACATGCCGATGCTCGTCGGCGTGTTCAGCAGCAATGGCTCGGCATAGCGTATGCCCACCACGAAGTACACCACCAGGGCCACCCCCGTGAAGAGCACGCTGCCCGTCATGCCCTCGCGGTAGAACATGAGGAAGAAGGCCAGATAGACCAGCGCCGAGCCCGTCTCGCGCTGCAGCACGATGCACACCATGGGCACGAAGATGAGGGCCAGCGTGATGAGGAAGTCACGCGTGCGGTGAATGTCGTAGCCATAGCGCCCCATGAACTTGGCCAGTGCCAGCGCCGTTGCAAACTTGGCAAACTCGGCCGGCTGCAGCCTCAGCGGCCCCAATACGAGCCAGGAATGGCTGCCCTTGATGCTGTGAGGGTTGAAGATGGTGGCAAAGAGCAAGACGATGAGCAGCCCGTAGATGGCAAAGGAAAACGTGTCGTAGAGCCGGTCGTCGAGCAGCAGCAAAACCAGGCCCAGCACCAGCGACGTGCCAATCCACACTATCTGCATACCCGACCGCGAGTCGAGCGAGAAGATCTCCGACGGCTCGCCGTAGGTATAGCTCGCCCCGCACACGCTGATCCACCCGCCGACGAGCAGCAGCATGTAGATGACGATGGTCACGTAGTCAAGCGAGCGCAGCACGCCCTTCTCCTCGTTTTGCATAATGCGTGCAAAAGTACGAAGATTTGCCGTAACCGCCAAGTGATTATGGAAGATTAACTAATTGGCAATAGACAGGGGAGGGGACGAGCGGCGTACTTTCATACGAGCAAAATAGGCAGCTGCGGCGTGGTGGCTTAAATTATTCATCCGCTTTCCTCCATCCAGTGATAACGCGCGAGATTCCATACACAGGCGGAAAGCCTGTAGGACAATCGGGGTGGCACGTGGCCTACCCCTATACCGACAAATGCCAACCGCAAGACAGGGCGGTTTTTGCGAGATTTCGTTAATTCGTTCAGCGCCACTGAACGAATTTACGTAAATTCGTTCAGTCTGACTGAAGATTTTTACATTTTTCTTTTGCCGCTTGCAGAAATCTGACTACCTTTGCACTCAAAATGTTGACGGTTATGAATCAAATCAGAAGAGCATTACAGTCAGAGATGGAGTTGCGGCTGAAACCTCAGAAGGTTTTGCTGCTCTTTGGGGCGCGTCGTGTTGGCAAGACCGTTCTTGTTGAGCAGATTATGCAGGGATTCAGTGGCAAGACGCTGCTGCTCAACGGCGAGAGCATGGACACTGTCAGACTGCTCAGCGACCGCTCGACATCCAACTACCGTCAGCTGTTTTCGGGCATTGACCTTCTTTGCATCGACGAGGCGCAGCATGTACCCGACATAGGTATGAAGCTGAAACTGATCATTGATGAAGTGGCTGGTATACGGGTTATTGCCACGGGGTCGTCGTCGTTCGACCTCCAGAATGTAGCGGGTGAGCCGCTTGTTGGCCGCAGCGTGCAGTTTCTGCTCACTCCCTTTTCCGTCAGTGAACTTGTTGAGGCCACGTCATGCATAGAATATATGCAGCAGATGGAGCAGCGCATCGTCTACGGTCATTACCCTGAGCTGGAAAGCATCGAGAACGAGAAACTCAGGCAGGAGTATCTTAATGACGTGGTGGATTCCTATCTGTTGCGCGACATTCTTGCCTTCGACGGCCTGAAGCACGCTCAGAAGATGCACGATCTGCTCCGTCTGGTAGCATTTCAAACCGGCAGCGAGGTTGCGCTGGACGAGTTGGGCAGTCAGTTGTCGTTGAGCCGCAACACCGTGGAGCGCTACCTTGACCTGCTGCAAAAGGCTTTCGTGGTTTTCCGCATAGGGGGCTTCTCACGCAATCTGCGCAAAGAGGTGAGCAAGTCGTCGAAGTGGTATTTCTACGACACCGGCATACGCAATGCCGTCATCCGCAACTATCAGCCATATCGTCTGCGCTCTGACTCCGAACGTGGTGCACTGTGGGAGAACTACTTCGTCAGCGAAAGGTTGAAGCGTAGCTATAACCGGCGCCTGGGAACCAATTTCTACTTTTGGCGCACCTACGACCAGCAAGAGATTGACCTTTTAGAAGAGCAGGACGGAATGTTGAACGCCATTGAAATAAAGAGTGGCAACAAAACCCCGTCGGTTCCCAAGGCTTTTGCCAAAGCATACCCCAATGCGGCTTTCTCCGTGCTCAATACAGATAGCTACATGGATTTCGTGTAGAAACAAACTATTATTGCCGATTTGCTTTTTCCGGTATTTTGGCAAAGGTACTGTGCTTTCTTTATGTGAATTGCATAAAGATTTGCATAAAAATGCCCCTATTCAGACAATTAAGGCACTTTTTTTTGCGTAGCACGCTTTTTTTGCGTACCTTTGCAGCCTCTAATGAGGGGAGCGCGGGCGTGCTCGTCCGCCATCGTTATGGGCTCGGGCTTCGGCGCTCCCGGTTAAATAGTAAACAAAAAGCAAAGACTATGTCAGACAGACGCGTAAGGGTGCGCTTTGCACCCAGCCCCACGGGACCTTTACACATAGGCGGCGTTCGCACCGCCCTTTACAACTATCTCTTCGCCCGCCAGCATGGCGGCGACCTCGTCTTCCGCATCGAGGACACCGACTCCACGCGCTTCGTGCCGGGCGCCGAGGCCTACATCATCGAGGCCTTCCGGTGGCTGGGCATTAAGTTCGACGAGGGTGTCTCCTTCGGCGGCAACTATGGCCCCTACCGCCAGAGCGAGCGCCGCGACATTTATAAGAAGTACGTGCAGCAGCTGCTCGACGCGGGCAAGGCATACATCGCCTTCGACACGCCCGAGGAGCTGGAGCAGAAGCGCCAGGAGATACAGAACTTCCAGTACGACTGCCACACGCGGCAGCAGATGCGCAACTCGCTGACGCTGCCCAAGGACGAGGTGGACCGCCTGGTGCACGAGAGCGACACCTGGGTGGTGCGCTTCCGTGTGGAGGCCGGCCAGGAGGTGGTCGTCGACGACATGATTCGCGGCGAGGTGCGCGTCAAGAGCGAGATATGCGACGACAAGGTGCTCTACAAGCGCAAGGACGAGCTGCCCACGTACCACCTGGCCAACATCGTGGACGACCACCTGATGGAGATTTCCCACGTCATTCGCGGCGAGGAGTGGCTGCCGTCGGCTCCGCTCCACGTGTTGCTCTACCAGGCCTTTGGCTGGCAGGACACCATGCCGCGCTTTGCCCACCTTCCGCTGCTGCTCAAGCCCGACGGCAAAGGCAAGCTCTCCAAGCGCGACGGCGACAGGCTGGGATTCCCCGTCTTCCCCCTCGACTGGAAAGACGAGACGGGCACCGTCACCGCAAAGGGATACCGCGAGCAGGGATATTTCCCCGAGGCCGTGGTCAACTTCCTGGCCCTGCTGGGGTGGAACCCCGGCGGAGAGCGCGAGCTGTACCTGCTCGACGAGCTGGTGCCGCTCTTCGACATCTCGAAGTGCTCGAAGGCCGGCGCGAAGTTCGCCTACGACAAGGGCATCTGGTTTAACCACGAGTACATCCTGCGCAAGTCGGCCGAGGAGATTGCCGCGCTGTGGGAGCCCGAGTGCCGTGAGCACGGCGTGACGGAGCCGATGGAGCGCATCACCCAGGTCGTCGGCATGATGAAAGACCGCGTCTCGTTTGTCAAGGAGCTGTGGCCCCTGTGCTCCTTCTTCTTTGAGGCCCCCACGGCCTACGACGAGAAGACGGCTAAGAAACGCTGGAAAGAGGACTCGGCGCAGGTGCTCACCGAGCTGTGCGACGAGGTGCTCGAGCCGCTCGACGACTTCTCGCTGGAGAATCAGGAGCGCATCGTCCACCAGTGGATAGAGCAGAAGGGCTACAAGCTGGGCAACGTGATGAACGCCTGGCGCCTGGCCCTCGTGGGCGAGGGCAAGGGCCCCGGTATGTTCGACATCTCGGCCTTCCTGGGTAAGGAGGAGACCATTGCCCGGACAAGACGCGCCTGCGAAGTGCTGAAATAACAAGCATAGAGGAACTTGGCAGGTATATTCGTTATGTACAATCTGATCATCTACCTCTATCTCCTTGGCGTCGCCATTGCCAGCCGCTTCAATGAGAAGGTGCGGAAGATGTGGCGTGGCGAGCGCGATGCCTTCCGCGTGCTTCGTGAGCAGGTGGAGCCGGGGGCGCGCTACGTGTGGTTCCATGCTGCCTCGCTGGGCGAGTTCGAGCAGGGGCGGCCCCTCATGGAGCAGCTGCGGCGCGACAGGCCCGAGCTGAAGATTCTGCTCACCTTCTTCTCACCCTCGGGCTACGAGGTGCGCAAGGACTACCAGGGGGCCGACATCATCTGCTACCTGCCGCTGGACACACCGCTCAACGCCCGGCGCTTCCTCAGGCTCATACGTCCCGAGATGGCGTTCTTCATCAAGTATGAGTTCTGGTACAACTATCTTCACATACTGAAGCACCGCCAGGTGCCGGTCTACAGCGTGAGCAGCATCTTCCGCGAGGGGCAGGTGTTCTTCCGCTGGTACGGGCGGCAGTACGGGCGCGTGCTGAAGTGCTTCACCCACTTCTACGTGCAGAACGAGAAGAGCCGCGAGCTGCTTGCCAGCATCGGCCTGACGAACGTCACCATCACCGGCGACACACGCTTCGACCGCGTGCTGCAGATAAAGGAAGAGGCCGCCCACGATGGAGGCACGATAGAAAGCCTCCTGAAGGCCAAGACTATAGTAGCCCCCTCGGGGGCCGAATGGGGGGCTTCTGCGACTCCCAAAGTCTTCGTCGCCGGCTCCTCATGGCTGCCCGACGAGGAAATCTTCATACGCTATTTCCGTGAGCATCCCGACTGGAAGCTCATCATCGCGCCCCACGTCATCGGCGAGGATCACCTGCAGCAGATAGAGAAGCTGCTGCAGGGCAGGAAGGTGGTGAGGTATTCAGGAGGGGCAGGGTGTGAGTCGCCGGAAGCTTTAATCATCGACTGCTTCGGCCTTCTCTCCAGCATCTACCGCTACGCCACGGTGACCTACGTGGGTGGCGGTTTCGGCGTGGGCATCCACAACACGGTGGAGGCCGCCGTGTGGGGTCGGCCCGTCGTCTTCGGCCCCAACAACGAGAAGTTCCAGGAGGCGCAGGAGCTGAAAGCCTGCGGCGGCGGCTTCGAGATAGGCTCCTATGAGGACTTCGCCCGGCTCATGGACCGCTTCGACCGCGACCCACAGTTCACTGCC
Source organism: uncultured Prevotellaceae bacterium (assembly GCA_946644025.1). The sequence goes on from CAMPCG010000001.1 coordinate 31,932, forward strand.
GCTGCCGGACACGCCGCCGGACAGTACGTGCAGCAGAAGGCTGGCGCCACAAGGCGGATTCTGGCAGACACCATAGCCCGCCTGAAATGACAGCGAACGCCATAATTCTTTTCGTTTATTGTGCGGCCTGCGAGGCCGCCACCGCCCAGTAAAGGAAAATAGAATTGTGAATTGGAAATGATTTAAACAGAAAAGACACTTGATGAACGAGAAAGTAAACAAGACCCTGAAATCTGCCGAGACCGAGGACTGGCTCGACCTGCACGTCATACGTCCGGCGTGCTACTATCTCTCGCTTTTCTTCGCCAAGTTCGACATCCATCCCAACACCGTCACCATCCTCTCCATGATTGTAGGTGCGGCCAGCTGCGTGTTCTTCGCCAGCGGCTGCCTGTACTACGAGGGCACTACGGGCCTGGTGATGAACCTCGTGGCCATCGCCATGCTCATGGTGGCCGACCTGCTTGACTGCACCGACGGCCAGCTGGCCCGCATGACGGGGAAGAAGAGCCGACTGGGGCGCATACTCGACGGCATGGCCGGCTTCGTGTGGTTCGTGCCCATCTATCTGGCCATCGTGTGGCGCTTCTACGAGCACCACACGCTGGAGTTCTCGTTCCTGGGCATCGCCGACACCGAGCAGAACGTGCTCATTGCCACCGCCGTGGTCTTTGTCCTGTCGCTCATCTCGGGCTTCTCGGGACTGGCGGGGCAGCAGCGACTGGCCGACTACTATATCCAGGTGCACCTCTTCTTCCTGAAAGGCGAGAAGGGCAGCGAGCTGGACAACTCGCGCAGGCAGCAGGAGATATACGACAACATGGGCCCCGAGACGCCCGGCTACGAGCGAACGTTCCAGAAGTCGTACATTGACTACACCCGCAAGCAGGAGAAGGCCACGCCCCAGTTCCAGCGCCTCATGGCAAGGCTGAAGGAGAAGTACGGCTCGACAGACAACATCCCCGCCGACGTGAGAGAGCGCATCCACGCCTCGTCGCTGGCCGTCATACCCTGGAACGGACTGCTGACGTTCAACTTCCGCTCAGCCTTCCTCTTCCTCTTCTGTCTGCTCGACGTGCCCGCCCTGAACTTCGTCTGGGAGATTGTAGGCATGGGGCTGCTCACGCTCTACGTGAACCGCCGCCACGAGGCCTTCTGCAAGAAGATTGCCGACAGCCTGGGATAAAAGAATATAGAAGTAAAGTCTTAAATATCAAAACAAATCAGTGGTCTGGACTAAGCAGCGGGTAAACAACCTTTTCTTCTTCATCGGCGTGGCTGCCGTCGTGGTGATGCTCTTCACCTTCGACATCAGCTTTGCCGAGCTGTGGCAGCACCTGTGTCATGCCGGCTACTGGCTCATACCCATCATCGGCATCTGGGTCGTCATCTACGCCATCAACGCCTTGGCGTGGCAGCAGATTATCAAGAGCAATGTCAAAGTCGCCGAGTCCTCGTCTGCCGTGACCCCCACGGGGGGCGAGGGTGGTGCTTCTTTCTGGCGTGTCTACCGCCTCACCATCACGGGCTATGCCCTGAACTACGCCACGCCCGTCGGCGGCCTTGGCGGCGAGCCTTACCGCATCATGGAGCTGTCGAAGGACGTCGGCACCGAGCGGGCCACGTCCAGCGTCATCCTCTACGCCATGATGCACTTCCTGGCCCATTTCCTGCTGTGGTTCTCCACCATCTTCCTCTACCTGGGTCTGGCGGCCGTCGGCGACCTGCCGCTGACGCCGGTCATCGGCGTGGTCTTTGCCCTCATCGTCGTTTTCTGCCTCGCCGCCTTCTACGTGCTCTCGCGGGGCTATAAGAACGGCGTGGCCATGACCGTCTTCGGCTGGCTTAGCCATGTACCGGGCGTCAGAGGCTGGGCCACCCGCTTCAGCCAGCGCCACGCCGAGAAGCTGCGCCATGTCGACGAGCAGATTGCCGCCCTTCACCATACCGACAAGCGTGCCTTCTACAGCAGCCTGGCCCTGGAGTACCTGGCCCGCATCGTCCAGGCCCTGGAGATTCTGTTCATGCTCCTGCTCTTCGGCGTCGACGGCGGCGGCACCTTCGCCGGCATCGCGCTGACCTTCCTCCACAGCATCCTCATCCTCTCCCTGACCACCCTGCTGGCCAACCTCTTAGGCTTCTTGCCCATGCAGCTCGGCGTGCAGGAGGGCGGATTCGTGGTCTCCATAGCCGCGCTGGGACTGTCGGCGGCGCTCGGCATCTTCGTGAGCATCATCTGCCGTGTACGCGAAATCATCTGGATAGCCATAGGCATCCTGCTGATGAAGTTAAAATAGCAAACCAGTAATAAATACAGTAAATCGTAAATATCAATGATGAATTTCTTAGACCGTAACGAGTTTAACTTTGAACCGAGTGAGAAGGTGGTCGAGGCCATCCGCCGTTTCGACCCCAAGGAACTGTGCTTCTATACCCGCATCTACGACCAGGGCAAGAAGAGCGTCATCAGCGTTCGTCTGAGCGAGATTTACCACGTGCCCGAGGAGCAGGTGCTGCTCACTTACGGCGGCGAGGACATGCTGAAGAATGCCATCCACTATTTCCTCTCCAACTACCGACCCTCCCCCCAGCCCCTCCCTGCAGGGAGGGGAGTAGGCACTAATGGCGCAGAAAGTGACTGCACCCCTCCCTCACAGGGAGGGGACGGGGGAGGGTCGGTCATCCTCATTCCCGAGTTCTCCTGGTGGTACTACAACCGCGTGGCCAGCGAGTGCGGCGGCACCTTCGAGATGTACCCCCTTCACGAGCAGGACGACACCTTCGCCTACGACGTGGACGAGGTCATCGAGTACACCAACCGCATACACCCCCGCATGTTGCTTCTTGCCTCGCCCAACAACCCGACGGGCAACAGCCTCTCGCCCGAGGAGGTGGGCCGCATCATGGAGAGCATACCCGAGGACACGATGGTGCTCATCGACGAGGCCTACGCCAGCTTCATCTCTTCAGACACCGACTACATCGCCCCGCTCGTCAACACCTATTCCAACCTCATCATCTCTCGCACGCTGTCCAAGTTCTACGGTCTGCCCGGCCTGCGCTGCGGCTTCGGCTTCATCGGCAAGGGCCACGAGCAGTTTGAGAGCTACGTGAACAAGTACCTGGGCTACAACCGCTTCTCCGAGGCCGTTGCCCTGGCCGCCCTCGACAGCGACGAGCACTACCGCCGCGTGGCCGACGACATGGAGTGGGGCCGCCAGCTCTACAAGCGCTGCCTGGGAGGACTGCCCGGCTTCAAGGTCTACAAGAGCGTGGCCAACTTCATCCTCATCAAGTACCCCGAGGCTAAGAAGGAGGCTCTGCAGCAGGCCCTCGCCAGCGAGAGCTACAAGATTAAGTTCATGGCCGACAAGGGCCTGGAGTCTTGCGTCCGCATCACGCTGGGGCGCAAGGAGCAGACCCAGGCCGTCTGCGACATTATATATAAGGTATGTACGGAGTAATTCTTGCAGCGGGCATGGCCAAGCGGCTGCGCCCCCTTACCGACACGAAGCCTAAGTGCCTGCTCACCGTGGGTGGACGTACGCTGCTCGAGCGCACCGTCGACGCCATGGCCGGAGCGGGCATCACGGAGTTCGTCATCGTGACCGGCTACCGGGCCGACCAGATACGCGACTTCCTCAGCGTCACATATCGCTCATCACTTCTCACTTTCCACTTCTTAGACAATGCCGACTACGAGCACAACAACAACATCTACTCGCTGTGGATGTCGGGCCGGGTGGTGCGCGGCCGTGAGTTCCTGCTCATGGACAGCGACATACTCTGTGCGCCCGAGGCCGTGCTCACCATGGCCCGCCAGGAGGGGTCGGCCCTTGCCGTCAACCGCCACGAGCTGGGCGAGGAGGAGATGAAGGTCGTCGTGGACCAGGACATGCACATCACCGAGATAAGCAAGACCTGCAGCCCCGCCGCCGCCATGGGCGAGAGTGTGGGCATAGAGCGCGTCAGCGCCTCCTATAGCGAGGCCCTCTTCCGCGAGCTCGACCAGATGATAGAGGGCGAGGGCCTCATCGACATCTTCTACGAGCGGGCCTTCGAGCGGCTCATCCCCCAGGGCCACACCTTCCGCGTGGTAGACACCACCGACTTCTTCTCCTACGAGATTGACACTCCCGAGGACTACGAACACGCACAAAAACTAATTAACGAAAAGCAATAACCCATGAAACGCATTTTATTCTTAACCATTCTCTGTCTGAATGTCATTTTCCTTTTCGCCCAGGGCAGCGACTTCCAGCGTGCCGTGTCCCACTTCAAGGGCCGCGCCGCCAGTGCCGTAGCCACGCGCATCACCCACAAGGCCGCGCTGGCCAGCGACGCCACCGCCAAGGGCACGCTCACCATGCGCCAGCCCGCCAGGGTGGAAATCTCCATCGACGGCGGCAAGGATGCCCTGCTCATGGAGGGCAGCACGTTCACCATGACCGTGAGCGGCAAGAAGCACGTCACCACGAGCCAGAAGAACCCGCAGTTTGCCACCTTCCAGAAGGTCTTCGAGGCCGTCCTTGCCGGCGGCACGCAGGACATCGGCGCGCTGAAGGAGGTCAGCGTGAAGAAGGAGGGCAAGACGCTCGTTGTCACCATCACGCCCGAGGCTGCCGACAAGAAGCAGCGCCGCCGCATGATGTTCACCTCGTTCGTGCTGACCGTGGACAGCGCCACCTCGCAGCTGCTCTCCCTGCGCATGAACGAGAAGGCCGGCAACTACACGGAGTACAGCTTCTCGGGCTTCGAGTTCAAGTAGCCGTGCCCCCGCTTCTTAGACATGAAAACTAAGCATTTTCGCTTTTATTTAACTAACTCAACTATTAACTAAATCAAGTCACCATGAGAAAAATTACCTTGTTGACTTTCGCCGCCCTCTTTATGGCGACGGCCGGCCTGGCTAAGGACGGGCCGAAGCGACTGACCGGGCTGAAGACCGCCCAGGAGTCGACCACACAACACCAAACTCCCAAAACCGCTTTCGGCGAGCTCTTGCAGCGACAGGGCACCGGCACGCAGACGCTGCGTCAGCGTTCGGCGTCGTCGCTCACCATGCCGTGGCACAAGCTTGCACCGCGCAGGGCAGGCATCGTCACCACCCAGCCCGCAGGACAGTACTCGACGCTGAGCCGCAGCGGCGAGGCCTACGGAGCATCCTTGTTCGGCGTGATGTACGCCACGGTGAGCGGTAAGGTGTGCGAGGTCGTCCTCGGCGACAAGAACACCGTCTACATGAAGAACATCATTTCGCAGTTCAACACCAACTCCTGGATTCAGGGCACGCTGAGCGGGACCACCATCACCTTCGATTTCCCGCAGGCCATCTACGAGGAGAGCGGCACTACCTACTACGCCATGATGATGACCTTTGACGAGGCCGGCCAGACCTACGTCAAGGATGCGGCCAGCCAGAAGCTGACCTTCAACTACAACGCCCGCACGGGCAGCCTCACCTCTACCGCCGACCTTTCCGACGGCAGCCGCGTGGTGGGCCTGGCCGATGTCAGCGGCGGCTGGACGGGATTTGCCGACTGGAACATCTCGCTGACCGCTGTCACCGAGAAGCCCGCCGAGGCTCCCGCCGGCATGACCACCACCGACTATGCCATCACCGCTCCCGGCGTGGTGGGCTCCATTGCCCAGGTAGGATTCAGCGGCGACGAAGTGTGGGTGCAGGGTCTCTACAGCAACATGCCCGATGCCTGGGTACACGGAACCATCAGCGGCGACAAGGTCGTCTTCCCCAACATGCAGTACCTCGGCGCCGACCTGGTGAACGGCTACTTCCAGTATCTCGTCTCGGCCACGGCTGAGGAGGTCTACGACGAGTATTACGATGAGTACTACACCGAGTACAGCTTCAGCGACGACGACATCACCTTCGACTACGACCCGACGGCCCGCACGCTGACCAACAGCTCGTGCTTCCTCATCAACGCCGGCACCGACGACGTGAGCTACGCCGCCGCCTTCGACAAGGCTTCGCTGAAGCCCTTCACCGAGGTGGCTGCCACGCCTAAGGCTCCCTCGTGGAACAACATCATGGAGTATGGATTCCAATACTTCTACGTGCAGCAGTACGGATGGGGCATCTTCGACTTCAACGTCTATCCTGAGGACGCCGACGGCGACTTCATCCTGCCCGAGAAGCTCTCCTACCAGCTCTACACCCGTGTGAACGGCGAGGAGAAGCCCTACGTCTTCTCGGCCTTCGACCATGTCAACCTCGAGACGGCCACGATGACCGAAGTGCCCTTCGGCTTCAGCGACGGCTGGGACTTCTACCCCGAGGGCGTCAGACAGGAGATTTACTTCTTCACCGCCGGTGCCGAGGCCTACGGTGTGCAGGCCATCTACCGTGGCGGTGGCGAGGAGCGCCGCTCGGAGATCGTCTGGTTCAACACGCCCAGCCTCTTCACCGACGTCCAGCCTGAGGCCGCCACGCCCGACTATCCCGAGGTGAGCGCCGACAACGTGGGCAGCAGCATCACCGTCAGCCCCTACACCGGCAACGAGAACCGCGCCACCTTCGGATTCTGGACCCCGCAGACCTACGACGTGGCCATACATCTGCAGGACGCCAACCTCACTGGCACGCACATTGACCAGATTACCTTCCCCGTGAAGCGCGTCAACGGCACCAGCGGCTACAAGGTGTGGCTGTCGAGCCAGCTGCGCGTGGAGAACAACGTGAACGTGCCCGACCTCGTCTCCATCGACGTCGCGCCCACCAAGACCGGCAACATGACCGTCACCCTGCCCAAGCCCTACATCATCCCCGCCGAGGGTGTCTACGTGGGCTACAGCGTCACCGTCGACAAGGAGATTGATGCCGACGGCGGCCCCGTCACCACCATCGACGAGGTGAAGCCCAGCGGCATGTACATCCACATGAGCCGCAACCTGCTGAAGTGGGCCGACCTGAGCCAGGATGCCGGCATGTCGGCCGTCATCGACGTCACCGTCAGCGGCAGCGCCGTGGCCGACAACTCCGTGACGCCCGTAGACGGAGCCAACGTCTACGTCAAGGTGGGCGAGGGATTCACCGTCACTCAGCAGTTCGTCAACCAGGGTGCCGCCGGCATCAAGTCGATGGACGTGGAGTACACCCTCAACGGAAAGACCGAGACCAAGCACATCACCTGCAACGTCAAGGGACAGCAGGGCCTCACTGCCTACGATACCTTCACCCTGCCCGCCATCAGCGAGGCCGGCAACTACGACTTCTCGCTGCGCGTGCTGAAGGTGAACGACCAGGACAACGCCTACGCCTCGACCGAGGCCAAGACCACCGTCGTGGTGCTCAACAGCGTGCCCAAGAAGCGCACCCTGCTCGAGGAGTACACCGGCACGTGGTGCGGATGGTGCCCCCGCGGATTCGTCGCCCTGGAGCTGCTCAAGGAGAACTATGCCGACGACTACGTCACCATCAGCTACCACAACGACGACCCGATGGAGATTCTCGCCTCCAGCGACTACCCCTCGCCCGTGGGCGGATTCCCCGATTCATGGATGGACCGCGGCATGGAGCTTGACCCCTACGGCGGCGAGCCCTACGACGACTCCCACTTCAGCACCCTCGATCTCCTGCAGTGGCGCAACGCCATGTTCGGCAACGCCGAGCTTGACGTCACCGCCGAGCTCACCGAGGCTGAAGACGAGATACTCGTCACGACCAACGTCACCTTCCCCTACAGCGACGACAAGGCCAACTTCGCACTGGAGTATGTGCTCGTCGAGGACGGAATGACCGGACCTGCCGGCACCAACTGGGACCAGCAGAACTACTATTCCGGAGAGACCGGAGTGAGCAGTGACCTCAAGGAGATAGCCGCCCAGGGCAGCGTCATACCCGGACTCGTATTCAACGACGTGGCCGTGGGCGTGTCCCAGATAGGAGGCATCGCCGAGAGCATACCGCAGAGCGTGGAGAGAGACGTGCCCGTGACCCACACCTACACCTTCTATCCCGACTACTGCTACAACACCGCCTGGGAACCCGTCATCCAGGACAAGGAGCAGCTCTACGTAGTGGCCATGCTCATCAACCTGACCGACGGCACCGTGGCCAACGCCGTGAAGGTGAAGGTGACCACGCCCGGCTCGGTGGGCATACACTCGGCCCAGACTGCCACCACTGCCGCCTCGACAGAGACGGACGTTTACAACCTGCAGGGCCAGCGCCTGACGAAGGCCCAGAAGGGTGTGAACATCATTGGCGGACGCAAGGTTGTGCGCCGGTAGGGAATCTTCTGCCAATCACTTTCACAACTGCTTTGTCAGGAGCACGAACAAAAAAGACCAAGGGAAGCAGCTGCTTCCCTTGGCTTTTTTGTTTGTGTTGTAGGTGTATATGTCCTGACTTTGTCGATTTTAACATTTCCCGTCCACCTCGTTTTCAGAACCTCCGATAAACAGGGCGTTTCAGAGAATTCTTCATGGTGATTTGGGTGACTCAGAAATTTTCCCTACCTTTGCGGCATGTTCCCACGAAAGAAGAAAAACAAGACTGGCACTATCAGTGTCGTAGTCATAGACAAGAGTAACGGTTACAAGGAAGTGAAGAACCTTGGCGTCGTAAAGACTGTCGAGGAGGCCGATTTGCTAATGACTAAAGCCAGGCAATGGATACGGGCAGCTCATGGGCAGCGTGAGATTGACTTCGCCGGCAGCTCTGTCATGCAGTCAGAGCGGTTGGAGGTTGAGCGGGTCATGAGCAACATTTCGTCCGTCGTCCTCAACGGGCCTCGGCGCACGCATCAAGAAGGAGCCGTCCATCGTCACAGACTGGATACTCTCGCAGGAGAAGACCACTGGCGTTTACCATGAATACAAGCGTGACAACGGAGAGAGGCAGGTGCTTGGATATTCTGAGCAGCGGGCAAAGAAAGAAGCACACAACCGCGTGCGTACGCGCACGCGAATTGGGTGACGCAACGACAAAGTCAGGAGAAAAACTGCTCCCCATGGCTTTTTGCGGCTGTTTTTGTGGGAGTATCTGAAAATAAAGTTGTAACTTTGCGCCAACTTTCCACAATCCACGTTATGCACTATAAACTATGCACTATAAGCTATGCACTATTTATGCTGCTCCTCGCCGCCTGTAGCGGCGGACAGCGGCAACATATAGAGGCCGAGCTGCTCCGCGCCCGCAAGATGAACAAGGAGTATGTCAATTTTACCACCGACTCCGTGATGCTGGAGGTAGCCTCGTGGTACGACCGCCACGGCACGCCCAACGAGCGCATGGAGGCACACTACCTCCTGGGCTGCACCTACCGCGACATGGGCGAGGCGCCCCGAGCCATAGACTGCTACCTCGATGCCATAGCCTGTGCCGACACCACCGCAGCCGACTGCGACCTTTGGATGATGGCCAGCGTATATGGTCAGATGGCCACGCTTTATCATCAGCAACGACTCCTTATTTACGAAACAAAGGTTAGACGTAAGGCTGAACGTTGCAACATTTTAGCAAAAGACACACTTAATGCTCTCTTTGAACAGAAAATGATAGCAGGAGCCTATATCCTACAGAACAAGAGGGATAGTGCAATAATAATTCTCAATAATGTCATAAACTTTTATCGAGAAAGAGGCTACGAACAAGAAGCCTTACAGACATCAACCATGATGATGCATTTGCTGGTTGACTCTCTTGAACGTCAGACAGAGTTGAAACAACTGATAGACCTATATGATTCCAGATGCGAACTCTTCAACGAAAGCCACGAACTACCACCTTCTTCCCGTCTTTTCTATTATTATAAAGGTAAGTATTACGAGAATGTAGGACAATTAGACTCTGCGGAATTATATTATCGGAATATCTATAGCCCGGAAATGTATGCTGCCGACAGAATTCCGTTATACAGAGGGCTGTTTAGTGTCTTTGCGAAAAAGAAGAATGTAGATTCCATAGCAAAATATGCCCAGTTGTATTGTAATGTCAACGATTCGTTAATTACTTTGAAAGACCAGACCGTAACAGCCCAGATGGCTGCCAGCTATAACTACAATCGCTATCAGAAGGAGGCTCAAGAGAACGAGCGGAGAGCACATCGTACAGAGATACAGTTGATAACTCTCGGCATAATCTTGTGCATTATTTTAGCCGGCGGCATCTGCGCTGGGCGTCTTTATAAAAGCAGACAGCAGAAGAAGAGAAAAGCCTTGGAGGATGAACATAGGAGAAAAGAAGAACAGCTTCGGGCAGCTTACAAGCAGGAGTTGGCCCGGCAGGAAAGCCTGTTCCAACAAAAAGAGGGGGAGAGAAAACGCATGGAAGACATATACCACAAGGTGACAGAAACCATTCGCATGGAACTGGACAATGCAAAAAGCGAAAACCAGAACATGCGCGAAAACTATGCAAAGGCAAGGCAAACTATCGAAGAAATAAACACACACTACGAAAAAGACAAGACTGCGCTAAACGAAGAGATTCAAGTATTAAAGAACAACATAGCAGAACTGAAGAGACGCGCGGTCTTTACCGACAATAAAGAGATGGCCAAGCTTCTCCACGCTACAGATATCATTAAAAGCATTAAATTAAGGGCAGACTCACCCACACATCCTATGACAGAAAAAGAATCTGAGGTTCTACGTGAAGTTTTTGCACAATTCTTTCCCTTGATTATCCAAGACATCAAACAGAGCAAGGGCTTGAGCAAGACCGATGAGACAGTGACATTGCTTACCGCACTTGGACTGAAACCCGGCCAGATACAGTGTCTTATTGACAAAACACCCTCGCAGATTACCAACGCCAAAGCAAAATCAAACAGAGTCCTTTTTGCCGACAGTTCTGCCTCTAGCCTTTACAACAACTTAGTCCTTCACTATGGTATTTGACACAGCTTTTGTTCATTTTGCGCATAAAATGTAAAATTATGTAATATTCATTTACCTTTCGAAGTCCCTTTACGCATAAGGCCCTTAACATTTGTTAAGGGCCTTTTCGTGTAAAACCGTGTAAAGATATTCGCCCAAAAGTTTGTCCATTGTTTTCAAAGGTTCTAATTTTGCAGTGACAACATAATATTAACGTAATAAATCAATAAAAAAATGAAGAAAAAAATCTTTATTCTTATGATGGCTTTTTCCCCATTTTCAAATCTGCGTATTGATGCAGCTCCTGTACCTGTATCTTTACAGGCTACTGATATAGACCCAACAACAAATCAAGGCGAATCCCATAGAGGGCCGGTCTACATACCAGAATTGAGCATCGAGGACTACACGCTGACCTTCTCCACTCCCTGCTATGGATGGACACTGACACTGGTCGACGAAAACGACAATGTGGCCTACACCACTATTATAATGTCGGACACGCTGGCACTTCCTTCCACCCTCAGCGGAGACTATCAGCTCCGTCTCATTCCCAACGACGGCAACATCTACTTCTACGGTTACGTCTTGTTCTAAACTCTCTCCCTGGTCATGGCGGCATCGCGGTGTCGCCATGACTTTACTCTCTCGTTGAAGAAGAAGAATACGTAGGAGCGACCCCGTGCATGCGCTACATCTTATAATTTTATAAGAAGTAAAAAGCATCATTTTTTCTTTGGATATATCAAAACTAAATTATACCTTTACAAATAAATTCCTCTAAATGAAAAGATTACATTTCTTGATTGTTTTCGCATTGCAAATTGGAATTGTTTCAGCCTATGGTCAGATTGATTTCACTAATATGGATTTGGCATCATCCGACAGCTTGCAAAAAAACAGGATTAGCCACTTTTCCCCAGGTATAGGCGGAAAAAGCAAAGTATGGAATTTCTCAAGAAAGCTGAATTCCAAGGAGGCGGCACAAGTATTATTTAAGAAGGATAGTACTGGAGTGGTGTCCGTCATTGAATGCGGAAAAATCAGTTATTACCGTAACACCCTCGATACGCTCATTCTCATTGGAAGTGAGACTCCTTTGGAAAAACGAGAGTATGCCTTAAGAATGTTCTCAAAGACATTCCCCCTTGAATATGGCGACTCTCTCACCATGCCTTTCAGGTGCGAGGGAACATATTGCGGTGAATACCCTTTCCGTGAAGTAGGTACAACGACGGTTAAGGTGGATGCCGAAGGCTCAATTGTCCTTGCTGAGAATGATACGTTAAGAAATGTGCGAAGAGTGCATACCATTAATTCCTATTCCATCTGCATGGATCGTAACTACGAAGCCCTTGACTCAGCACGACTCACACAGGTTATCGACGAGCGTTATGAATGGTATCTGCCTGGTTCTCAATATCCGATTATCGAGAATGTGTCAAGTACCACCTATTTCAACATGGACATAATAGGTACTACCAAGTATGCTTATTGCAATCTCCCGGATGTTTTTGTGCCCTATTACATAAAAAACGATGATGAGAGTGAAGCGTATAATGAGCAAGAGGACTTTTCCGAGGAAGAGCAACAAAGCCCAGACATTATCCATTATCAAGTTGGGACTCAGGGAAAGGAAATCAATATAACATACAATCTTGATGAATATGCAACCATCACGGTTATAGTTGCTAATCACATGGGAATGTTATGCATGAGCAGACAATGGACGCAGGATGCCGGGCATGGTTATTCTGCACAGATAGGCTGTTACGGCTTAAAGCCGGGGATGTATATCCTTTATATAAATGTTAATGGAAAAGTATATAGCGAGAAAGTAACTTTATGAATTATACAGTGAATACAATAAGGACAATAATTATGCTTATTGTCGCTATGGTACCAGGTTTGCATATCGTGGCTCAGGCTGTTAATTATGGAATAAAGCCGGATATTCCGCCAAGCCCACAGGCTATAGCCTTTAATCGTCTTGGTGACTATCAGTTAAACAATAACTACGGTATGCCAGACATAAGCATCCCGCTCTTTGAGATAGACTTCCACGGATACAAGATACCACTGACGCTGCATTACGAGGCTTCTCCCCTTAAACCGGGCTACAACTATGATGTCACAGGGCAGGGATGGACCTTGTCCGGCAATTCCTGTGTTTCAAGAACGATAAAGGACAGAGCTGATGAGGACGGCACTATGTTTAACAATCCCTTTACCTTGGACTCTTTCAATGAGCCATCGGGAACACCAAAAAGGTATATTGATTATGGAGACAGGCTTGACAAACTGAATTATCAGTATGACAGCTATAACATTGTGCTGCCATCAGGCAGAACCATCCCGTTTTTCATGTACAAGTCGGGTTATGACATGCAATATGAGCTAATGCCCTCAGACTGTCATGTTAAGATTAACTGTTATTACAGCCAAAACTCCATAGACTCCCTCACGGTAATTGATGAAAATGGAGTTACATATGCTTTTACTGTAGCAGACCTTGCTTCCGTTGGTTTCGATAACGACCCTAATGCAGATAGAAATGTGACATGGATGTTGACAAGGATCGACATTCCAGCTAAAGGAACAATAAACTATGAATATACAGATGTGCGAAACATTCAAACCAACATTATCGAGGAACCAGTGCTTAGGGTAAGTCGTTTGTCGTCTCAAATGCTAGAAGACGCAACTCTGCAACGTTTCAGTGTATCCAGTCCCCCTCAACCTGAGTGTCCTAGGTATAGGATGAGGTTTTTGAGTCGTATCAGTTATGGCCCTACGAGAATAGATTTCAATTATCAGCCCGATAAAAAGCACATGAAGGAGATAGTCGTTTCCGACTGTGGTGATACCATAAGGAAATTCTCACTTGCCATAAGCGCTTCTTCATCATTTGCTTCGTCACTAACGTCACTCGTAATTACTGGACAGAACAATGAAGACCAACTTGTGTATAGATTTTTGTACACGAATAGTAATCCGGGGAACCGAACAGACTACTGGGGTAATAGATGTAACTCAAATTCACCGAAAGACCTGGGCAACTTCAATATGTATTTCAACATAGAAGAAGACGGAAATATGCGTTTAAATAGAAATAGCTTGAATGAACAACTTTCCCAAAACAATCTTGTACAACTTATTGATAATGAGGATGATGATCCGTATTATTACTATAAGATTAAGTTACAATCTACTACAGATGGTGATTCACGCCAACCGACACCTCCAGAATCACATGGAGTTTTAAACCGGATAATTTATCCAAATGGTGGATATACAGTATTCAATTGGGAGAATCATCGTTTCCTTACCGCAACGGCAGCAAATGGTGACTTCATCTTTGACAGACGCAGCCAGCGTATTATCGAAGGAGGTGGTTTCAGGATTAAATCAATTGTCAATTATACAGTGGATGATTCTATTGCCAGTGAGGAACACTACAGGTATGGATTTACATACGGAGATATCATTCAGCGAAACTTTCCGCTTCCTTTACCCGATACTTATAACATCAATGACCACATTGGTTGTGGGGAGGCCGTAGTAGATCCAAATCTGCTGACTTTCATGACCTTTAGCTATTTCGATTGGAGTACGAATGCCGCTCCTCCTGATAAAATCCTTGAATTCCAGAAAATGGCCATAGGTAAGGAAAGCACATTTAGGACGTTTTATAACATTCAGGGTAGGGCCACGTGGTGGGATGCCTTTTTTTCAGCCAACACTTTCCGAGCACTTCTTGGCGGCAGACAACCAGTGGTGTATCCAGAGATTACAGTTTATCATGGAAACCCTGATGTACAAAACAAATGCATTGGTAAGACGGTATATAAATATGATATTTACAGTTATACACACGCACCTTCCACTTACTATATGTCATCTTTCGAACAGACCTCTCTACCAGATACAGCATATTTTGAGCGTATATATTATTACTTTGATGCTCCTGGGCTAGTGAGCGATAACTATCAGGCAGCAAAGAGACACCAACTGAAACTCAAATCTGATTACTCTTATGACACTCACAATGAATCATGGAATCTCGTTTCCGAAGAAAAGTATGCATATAATGAGGAGACTCTGTCAAAGAGCGGAAGCATTTATAACAGCCATTTTTCCAGAGAGTGCCGCACCAATTACATAGGCATATTAGATAACGGAGAATGGCAACCGGATAAAGATCTTGGTGAACTCTACATATATGTAACGGAGTGGTTTGGTCGTTCTACGATGAGTAACAAAAGCACCACAACCTTACGTCAAGGTGGTACAAAGACCATAGACAACACACAGACCGAAACGTATTCATATCTATATCCCGGAGTGCTAAAATCCAGGGAGTATTCCGATTTGTTTTATAGAGTGAGATATGATTATCTTGGTGGGAGTTGTGACAAGAAGGATGAGTATTTCTTTGTCGGGGAGGCGGACGACAGTTCCAATCCTGCTATTGCCGAAATGAAGGCAAGGAACATGCTGACATCTTTGATTTCAGCTGAGACAACCAATTTCTTATTCCAAACATCAAGGATTTCCGGAAGCAGGACGGACTATAATTTCTTTGGCAATAAAATCCTTCCTTCCAAGCTATATGAGAGCAATGGAGATGTGTATGAGGAGAGCATGGAAATCTTATCATACGATGCATGGGGGAACCCTACTGAAATAGAAGATTTAAAGACGGGGATACACAGTGTCTTTATTTGGGGGTCATACGGTAGGTATCTTACCGCCGTGATTAATAATGCTACATGGTCACAGATACAAGATACCGTTTCAGGAAATTCGGTGACACGCTATGCCACGTTTAGAAACCTGTTGCCCAATGCACAGGTTCAGACGTGGGACTACAAACCCTTAATCGGTGTTTCTTCCCATACGGATGTCAATGGGGAGACCTATCTTTATGAGTACGACGGGCTTGGAAGACTGAAGACAGAAAAAAGAATTGTTAATGGAACGGCAGAGCCGGAAATCCTGCATGAATATGAATACAACTATTTTAATCAGTATTAAGCAACATGAATTCACTTTTCTTTTTCAAAAATTATATAAAAAAAGGAATAATATCAGACGATTTTTATACCTTTGCGCTGTCTAACTCCAACAACATTGGTATCTCTATGAGCCTACGCCATTTCTTCCTATGTATCTGGATGACGGCCATCATCTCTCCCTCCCTCGGACAGACCGAAGCGGGTAGCAGCATCGTATCACGGACGGTACTGTCAGACGACGGCCTGAATACGGCTGAGCATTGCGTCTATGACAACGGGCTTGGCGATGTCATCGAGGAGGTGCAGTCATGGCCCGGCACTTCCCTTCCTGACCTTGTCGTCCGCCATGAATACGATGAATTCCGGCGACGGACGAATACCTGGCTTCCCATTACGTCATCGTCAGGCAGTGGTTTTATCAGCGGCAGCACTGTTGCCTATCAGGCACAGTCTCAATACTCTGACACAGCACCCTTCACACGCATGGAGTTCGACGGTTTTCTTCCAGCGCAACCCTCTGAAGTGTACAAGGCGGGGGAAAATTGGCAGTACAGCGACAAGAAAACTTCCGTCACCTACAGCGAATATGTGGGGTCTGGCATGTGTTCACCTGAAGACGGCTACATATACATAACAGCCAACACAGCGAAGTTCCTCTGCACCCGTACCGAAGACGAAGACGGATGCTGGAGCGCGGAATACACAGACCTGAACGGGCGCCTGATAATCAGCGAAACCAGCCAGGGCAAGACCTATTACATGTACAATCCCACTGGTGATGTCACCCACGTCATCCCTCCGATGCTCTCCGACTACCTCTTCTCAGCGTACGGGACAGACTCTGAACACATACCTGACACCGACGAGATGATGCAGAAGTATGCGTACATCTACCGCTATGACAACCAGCGCCACTGCATCTACAAGAAGCTGCCCGGATGCGAGCCCGTCTACTATGTCTACGACAGGGCGGGTTCCTGTATCCTTTCACAGGATGGCATCCAACGCCAGCGGAACGAGTGGACATACACCATACCTGACAAGTTCGGCAGACCATGCATCAGCGGCATCTGCAGCGTCACCGGCCTTCCCGACTACACCTCAGAGCCGCTGCACACGGTGTTTGTCTATGCCGAGTACGACGGCACTTCCGCCGCGACGGGCGGATATACCGTCTACAACCTCTCGCTCAGCGGGCAGACGCTGTTCACCGCAGCCTATTATGACGACTATTCATTCATCGGCCATCACGGGGTTCCCTCTTCCCTTACGGCATCCAGCGTTATCGGCATTACGTTGGACCTGACCTTGGGCCAGGGGCTTCAGACCGGGGCCGCCACTGCAGTGCTCAAGGACGGGGGCGTAACAGGATATACATATTCTGCCATGTACTACGACTCCCGCTATAATGTCGCACAGGTGAAGGCCACGAACCACGTCGGCGGCGTCGAGACCATAAGCACCAACTATTCCTACACGGGTAAGCCACTGAGCATAAAGGCGTGGCACGACAAGGGCAGTGAAAGCACCCTGGTGAAGAACTGCACCTACACATACGACGATGCCGACAGGTTGACGGCCTGCAGCCTGCTTGTGGCCAAGGGCGCTCCGTCGCCTACTGCCACCATCACATACGAGTACGACGACCTGGGCCGACTGTCACGGATAACGCGCCCGTTCACCACAAGCGTAAACCCAGATGTCACCTACACCTACGACCTCCACGGATGGACGAAAGGCATCACCACCAACTGCTTCCGTGAGGAACTGTTCTATGCCGACGGCCCCGGCTCGCCATGCTACAACGGCAACATCAGCAGCATGAGATGGAAGAATGGGAAGTACTCCACGGCGCGGGGCTACAAGTTCACATACGACAATGCCAACAGGCTGACCATGGCCACATACGGTGAAGGAAACTCAATTTCAAATTTTGGCAGATACAGCGAGAGGCAGGAGTATGATGCCCATGGCAACGCAAGAAGGATTTACCGCTACGGAAAGAACTCCTCAAACAGCTACGGCCTGATGGACAACCTCAGCCTCACCTACGACGGCAATCGGCTGACGGGCGTCTCGGAGACCGCTGCGGACTATGACGCGACCGGCACGTTTGAGTACAAGAGGGCGAAGGGTTCGCAGTACATCTACGATGCCAACGGCTCGCTGGTTGCCGACAAGAGCCGCGGCATAGCCTACATCACCTACGACCCGAACAACAACCCGCAGACGATATACTTCACCAACGGCTGCATGACGAAGTACACGTACAGCGCCACCGGGCAGAAGCTCAGCGTCGTACACTACATCGCCAGGCCCAACATCACCTGGGCGTTCGGTGTGAAGCCCGAGGCCGTAGCCCAGAGCCAGGTCATCTTCGCGGGTCAGACTGACTACCTGCTCGGCGGGAACCTCATCCTCCGTGACGGCGCGGTAAGAATGGTGCTCTTCGACGGCGGCTATGCCTCGGCCACCCGTGTGAACTATGACACCTACAATTTCTCCTACCTATACTACAACCGCGACCACCTGGGCAGCAACCGCGAGGTGGTCAATGCCAGGGGCGACGTAGTGCAGGTGACGAACTACTACCCCTTCGGCGCGCCATACGCCGATGCGGACGCAGCGACGGGCTCCGCCATACCGCAATACAAGTACAACGGCAAGGAGCTCGACGTGACCCACGGACTGAACACCTACGACTACGGCGCCCGACAGCTCGACCCCATACTCGGAAGATGGGACAGGATGGACCCGCTGGCGGAGAAGTATCCTGGCATCAGCCCATATGTTTATTGTTTGAACAATCCAGTGAAAAATGTAGATACTGATGGGAGGAAGGTTTATTTGTATGCCACGACGTTACCAGGTTTATCTCCCAGTTATTATAATCCTCTAAAATATGCAACACACACTTTCCTCGTGGTAACAGATTCAAAGGATATGCCTCAAGCCTATTATGCTTATGGCTCAGAATATCCCGGTGCTAAAGGTGCATTTAACGGAAGACTAATGAAGCAGAATTATTCTCAAGATTTGTCTATTATCCGAGGGGGTAATCAAGAGTTCTTGAAGGCTAGAATAGAAATAGTTCCACCCAATGGAATGTCATCTGAAGATTTTGACAAGAAAGTTATAGACGTTGCCAATGCTTTTGGAAATAATGAGAAGATTAAATATTCGGCAATACCAACGAGTCAAACTAACGGTAATTGCAACACGAGCACTTCAACGATTCTACTAAAATCTGGCGTTTCTCCTGAGCTAATAAGTGAAATAAAAGAAAAAATTCCTGATATTAGCACCGGATTCGATGATAAAGCACGACCATGGACTATAGAAGAACAAGATAAAGCTGTTGAGTATGAGAATATGATGAAGACACAAGAAATAGACTCCAAAATGAACATGTTTCCATTCCACCCATAAAAAGAGGAAGTAAAATGAAAAGGTTTAAAAGTATCATTAGGTATTATACAGTATACTGTATATGTCAATTTTTGATTATCGTATGGGATCAAAAATTTGCGATTAACCAATTCTCAACATTTGGAATCGTATTCTTAGCCCTCTTTATTGCTCCTTTACATACCATTTTTATGACAGCTGTTCATTATTTTAAAATAAACAGAAAAGTATTCGGTAATATAGTTCTCGAGATTATCACCTCCATCCTTCCATCTTTTATTATTGGTACATATTCCCTTGTCGTATTCCATTTTACAGACAACTGGTTTGATTTGAATGATGATGATAACAGCTTATATAGGAAGTGGTATTTAGATGATACAAATATTGCAGTTATGGCATATATTGTATTTTTTATCATGTTATTCATTCATGGAAGAATTAAGATTATTCGAGGGGTAGGAAAAGGTGAAAGCAACTGTCTTTGATATATTACCCGTTCCCCCGCTCCGCCGGATTTGCAAATCCGGCGGAACTGAGTATAAGGACTTGCAGTCCTGAAA
>CAMPCG010000002.1 GCA_946644025.1 uncultured Prevotellaceae bacterium
CCCCCCTTCGGCCCCCGAGGGGGCTACTATAGTCTTTCCCCGTCTTTCTTCCCGCAAAACTATAGTAGCCCCCTCGGGGGCCGAAGGGGGGGCCTCTTACGAAAAAAGCCCGCCGCGTCTGTTGGCGCGGCGGGCTTGGTTGTGGTTGTGCGGGGACTGGGTGTCCCCATAAAGGGATTGGATACTGAGCCAGCGGGTAAACCGCTGGGTGCGGGTCGTTAGTTAGCGGCCATGATGGTGATGATGTTCGAGATGTCGGCCACGTCTACTGCGCCGTCGCCGTTCACGTCGCCGGCCGGGTCGTTGGTGCCGGCGGCCATGATGGTGATGACATTCGAGATGTCGGCCACGTCTACTGCACCGTCGCCGTTCACGTCGCCCTTGAGGGACTCGCCGCCTTCGCCCTGCGTGATGTTGAGCACGAGGCGGGCACCGGTCTGCATGAACGTTACCTGAGCGGTGCGACGCTCAACGCCGGCGGGCAGGGCCTCGACGGTGGTTATGAGGTCGTAGTCAATGCCGTTGACGAAGCGCTCGTGCTCCTGGCCGTCCTCGCCGGTATAGGTCTCCTTGGTGTAGTCCTCGTTGGCCACCTCGAGGGTGAGCCACTCGGGAACTTCCTCCACCTCCTCGCCGTCGACCATGATGCTCTCGATGTTGAGCAGATGGGTGGGCTGGGTCTGGGCCTCGTCGGCAAATCCGTAGTACATCGGGTCTACGTGGATGGACTTCTCACCACCCTGTGCGGCAAACTGCAGGTTGGTGTTGTCTTCAGTGTGCAGGTAGCCGTAGGTGACACCCGTGAGTCCGATGAACAGGGTGGGCCAACCGCCGCCATAGGAGCGCAGACGATCCTCGCCGCTGCGAACGAACCAGGTGGAGGTAGACTCGTTGATGCCGTTGTACTGCTGGCTGCCGAGCACGCCCGAGAAGGTTTCGTTGTCCCAGCCCTCGATGACGATGACGAACTCGTCTTCGATGAAGAGGTAGTCGAGCGTCTCGCTCAGTCCGAACTCGTCCTCGCGGTAAAGCTCGTTGAAGTTCACTGCGGTGAGGCCGCTCTGGTCCTTGTAGGTCTCGTCTACGTTATCGATGGTGGCGTCGCTCTCGGCAATGATGTCGCCCAGGGTGAGGTTGCCGGTATCCGAGCGCGAGCACTTGCGGATAGCAATGTGGAGGTTGAAGTCGTCCTTCGCTGCGAAGTCGACCATGGGCAGGCTCACACCGGTGAGGTAGAGCGGCGTGCTGGGCTTGCCCTGATAGGAATAGATGGTCGAGAGGGAGCTGCCGCCATACTGGCTGGCAATGTCGGGCGTAGCGAAGTTGATGTAGAAGGTGAGGTTGTAGTCAGGATTCTGGCGAGTCATGGTCGAGTAGACGTCATCGCCCACTGCGAAGTCGCCCTCGCCGCTGCCGGCGAACAGGATTGCGGTGTCATAGTGCTGTTCTTTCTCGCCTGTTGGGTTGCCCAGATCATCCAAAACATCGTAGCTGCCCATTCCCCATGTGAAAGGATCGGACTTGACACCTTCGTTAGAGGCTATGAGCGAGAAGTCGGTGTAGACGGCACCGCCCTTGGTGGTGAAGCTGAAGTCCTTGTCGGTGCTGGTGATGACGTTCTCCTCTTCGTCAACTTCAGTGATGGACCACTCAAAGCCGGTGGCGGTGTCGAAGGTCTTGTTGGTGAACGAGACGGGGGCGTAGGCACCCATGACGGCATAGTTGGCCTTCCAGACACTACCGGAGATGCTCTGTCCGGCGAAGAGGATCAGCTGGTCAGGCTCGAAGGAGGCGTCCTGCGGCTTCTCGGGAGCGGCGTCGGGCAGACGGTACTTCACGTTTTCGATGTAGGAGTAGGAACCCGTGTAAGTATCGAAAGTGGGGTCGTACTTATCTGTGCTCCATGAGCCGATGATGATGCTCTCGCCGTCGACGGTGGTCAGCGAGCCGTCGTCGCCCAGGGTGAGCACGATGTTACCGGTTGCCTCATTCACTCCACTGAAGAGCATGATGTACTCAGTCTCGTCCTCTTTCTCGCCCGGAGCACTGGCAATGACCTGAGGCTCCACGATGATAGTGTTGCCCTGCTGGGTGTACTCCACGTCGATACCGTCGGGGTAGAGGCTCTTGAAGATGTCGAGCAGGGGGGTCATATTGACGAAGAAGTGGGTAGACTCGCCGTCGACGGTGGTCGTGCCGCGCTGCATCTCCCAGTCTGCGGGCTGGTTGGCGAAGTAGTCTACGCCGTGGCCCTTGTAAACCTGGTCGGTGACGGTCTCCATCTGGTAGTGGAAGACGACGTTGGCGTAGAGCTCGTCCCAGCCCATATAGGCATCGCTGTCGTCCATGTCGATATCGAACTCCACGTTGGCAAACTCACCGAGGATGATATAGTTGCCGTTGGTGATGGTGAGCTTGCCGTTCTCGCCCACCTCCATGTTGATGATGCCGTCCTCGTCGTCGCTGTTGGCCGAGAAGACGGTGACGTAGAAGGTGGTGTCCTGGGCCTCGTTCTGATAGCTCAGGATGGACTGGGGCTTGATGGTGATGACATCGTCGGCCATGGTGTACTGCACGGGAATGCCATTGGGGAAATATTCCTTGAGATATTCGGGCGTGGGGATGATTCCCTCAAAGGCGGTTACCTCGGTCTGCTCGCCGGTCTGCTCGTTGGAGGTAGCGACGGCGAAGGGCTTCATGGTCCACTGCTCGACCTCGCGGGTGCGGTAGTTGACACCCAAACCAATGTAGCTCTCGGCCATTGCGGCGGCACGGCGAACGCCGGCGCGCTGGGTGGCAACGGTGGGCTTGACGTTCACCATCTGGCGGCGCTGGGCCTTAAGCTGAGAGAGGGACTTCTCCTGCAGCTGCTGCATGGGCTTGACGGCAGCCGACTTGCTGCCACGAGCCACGGGCATCAACCTGGAGGGGTCGAGCGTGAGCTGCTTGCCAGCGGGAGCAAACGAGCGGGTGGCAAGGTCGGTGCGCGGAGTCACTGCCTGGAACTTCTTGTGCATGACAGTCTTCTGCGAGAGCTGCATGTCATGAGGATGCCCGCTGTATGCCTTGGTGCGGGTCTGTGCGCCGGCAGAGACGACCATCACTGCCATGGCGGCTAAAAGTAATAACTTCTTCATCTTCTCAATTTTAAAGGGTTAATTATTTCAGTGTATATTTCGCGGTGCCTCCCTGCTGCTGCAATTCGCAGGCGGTGGGGTTGAAGTAGCTGTTGGGGGTAATGTCGTAGACGCCCACGAGCGAGGCAGCAAGCTGCGTGACGAGCTGCTCGGCATTGGTCTTGGCGCAGATGGAGGTAAGGTTTCGGTCCATCTTGGACTCCTCGGGGGTGCTCAGCTGCATCTGGCCATACTTGGGACGGCTGGCATCGAGTGCCAAGCCGGCGGTGTTGGTCTTGGTCTTTCCAGCGTTGGTGTAGAAGGTGATGACGAGTCCCTTCACGGCGTTCGAGCCAGTGGAGCGACCCAGGCCGATGCTGGCCAGGGAGTAACTCTTGTTGAACGCCGAGAACTCGGCGTCCAGCTGCTCCCACAGGGTCTTCTGTGCCTCGCTGAACTGCGCGAGGTCGAAGTTCCAGAGCGTGTTGCGGTCCTCGACGATGTACTTGTCCCAGCAAGGCACGAGTCGCACCCCTCCGTCGGCCGTGGCGAGGAAGGTGGTGTCGGCATCGAGGAAAAATTCCTGGAAGGTGCTCTCGCCGATGGTGTCGACGTGCTCCAGACGGAATCCGCGGGGCGTGAAGACGGCAGCCAGCGAGTCGTTCTTGAACGGGTCGTCGAGGCGCTCGGAGAAGCGCAGCCGTCCGCCGTTGCGCAGACCGGTGATGTAGAGTGCCTTCTCCATGCCGGCATCGGCAGCCTCGGCAATGTAGTAGGAGGGGATGAGCGGGTTCGTGATGGTCTCCTTCATGCTGTCGCAGGCCTGGAGATAGCTCTCCCAGGGGCGGTCGCAGGGTATGAGCCTTGAGCGGCCTCCGTGGCGCTCACCGCGCAGCAGCACCTCGGCGGCGTCGCACGACATGACGATGAGGTTGTTGTCGCCCTGCATTCCGGAACCGTCCTTGACGATGGCGCGCGGGGCCTGCCAGGGGCTCACGGGGTCTACGAAGGGGGTGAGCACGTCGTTCCACGTGTTCAGCGCCAGCACGGGACCGTCCTCGAGCAGCATCTCGTAGAGGCTGGTACTCTCGGTGAACTTACCGGCGTTGCCGTCACGTAGGTAGCGGTGGTTGCTGGCCAGGGTGACGGTGTTGTCGGCATTGAAGCGCGCCAGGATGTTGAATCCCTCGAAGTGGGCGGCGCCTGTACCACAGAAATACTGCATCACCCATCCGTTCTCGGCGGCGACGAGGGTCTTCTTGATGTCCACGGCCTGGTTCTCTATGCGCAGGGCGGCATCTTCAGAGAAGTAGTCGTCCTCCTCAAACTTACAGGAAGTGAGGGCTGCGCTGAGGGCGCAGACGGCAGAGCAGGCAATGACAAACTTATATTTACTGTTCATAGTCTTACTTTATTTCGCTTTTCACTTATCACTTATCACTTATCACTTACTTCACTCTTCAGGGGATATATGACGACGTTCTTGTCGAGATACTCGTTGATGCCGAGCTGTCGCTGCCTGAGCTCTTCCCTTAGCTGGTAGATGTAGAGTCCCCAGTTCTCGGTGTACCACTGCGTGGCAATGCTGATCTTCTTCAGCAGGGCGTTGATGCCAGGCTTCTCGGGGCTGTTGTTGTTGCTGTTCTCCGGACGCTCGGCCCAGTCGAGGAACTCCCTGAAGGTCTTGAACGATGCCAGTTCGCGTCCACCCTTGGTGAAGGTGCGGTAGGTGGAGACCTCCTTGGTGGTCTCGTCGGTGACGGTGTGCTCGTAGATGGCGAAGTTGCTCCACGGCGTTCCCTCCTTGTCGATGTCAATACCGAGCGAGTCGGCCAGGGTGATGACCTCTTTCTTCTCGTCCTTGCGCAGTCCGGGGGCGCAGGCGTTGATGATGCGGTTCATCCAGCGGTGGTCGGTGTCGGTGATGATACACGAGAGTAGTTCCACGAAGTCCTCGTAGATGGCCGACGAGCCGTAGTGGGTGGTGTAGCCCAGCTGGTGGGTGGTCACCGAGTCGCGCTCCTGCCAGCTCATGGGGTCGTAGGTGCCGGGCGTCACCTGTCCGAAGGCCACGGGGTAGGACTTGGTCTGATGGAGGATGTGTGAGAACTCATGGTGCATGGTGTGGAAGTACTTCTCGTTGAGCAGGTCCACGTCGTCGGCGGTGAAGGGCACGCCGGGGGTGTAGCCCTTCATCTCGTTGAGCATATAAAGCGTGATCTTAACGCCGCCGGCAGCCGTTCCGAGCACCTCGGTGCCTGTGGAGGCGTTGTAGCCCGAGGAGCCGATGAAGTGGAAGATGCGCGGTCCGTAGAGCTTCATGAAGTCGTCGCCGGCATACTTGGTGTAGACGTCGTAGAAGAGGTAGCGTATGAGCTGGGCCAGCAGCTGCGCCTTGTCATACTCGGCGGGGGCGAGCTGGAATCCCAGGTCGCTGGCGGTGAGGTTGAAGCGGTACTGCACCTCGACGTTGTAGGGCACGACGAAGTTGTCGTAGAGCCACTGGTCGAAGGGTGCCGTTGCCAGCGTCTTGTCCACGGCGGGCACGTCGGTGGGGAAGATGGTCGGGCCCAGGTTGTCGTCGTCGCCACACGATACGAGCATGGCGGTGCCCAGTGCTATTACTGAAAGGAGTTTTATGGGTTTCATCGTTCTCTCTGTGTTTTATTTGTTGGAAAAGAGGATGGGTGCAGACTGCATCGTCCCGTTGATGTTTGGCTTAGACGTTCCACGGTCTGTGGGGTCGAATCCGGCAGTGATGACGTTGTTGGGCAGCTGCAGCACGCGTCGCTTGTCGTTCCAGAAGAGGTAGTCGTGGTGTGTGTCGTCCTCCGACGGTCCGCGGTATGCGTGGTGCACGGTGATGCCGTAACGCTTGATGTCGAACCAGCGCATACCCTCGAACATGGTCTCTATGCGGCGGAAGTGGAGTATGCACTGCAGCACGCGCGTCTCCTTGTCGCTGAGCAGCTTGAACTCGGAGCTTATCTGCTGCGGGTGTATGTCGCTCACGAAGTCGTTGGTGGCTGCCGTGCCCTGGTACTTCCTGTCGATGCCGTTCTCGTAGGTGAGGGCTGTGGTCACGCCCTTGCCGTTGGTCCACAGGCCCAGGTCGCTGATGGCTCCCTCCATGTCGCCGCTGTAGAGCTTTGCCTCAGCGCGGCAGAGCAGCGTCTCCTCGGCGGTGAAGGGCTGGTAAATCATGTGTACGAAGCCAATGCCGGCAATCTTGTCGGTGTACTCAAAGTACTCGTAGACGCGGAAGAGCCAGATGCCGTACTCCTGACGTCCGAAGATGAAGAAGTTGCCGTCGTAGGCGGGCAGGTAGCCGCTCCAGTTGGGGCCTCCTCCTGAGTAGAGCACCTGCAGGGCGTTCTGCACCTGGGGCAGTTCCGGGCGTATGCCCATCTCCTTCAGGCGCAGGGAGTCCCTGGTGTTCCAGCGTCCCCAGCTGTAGCCCTGGTTGATGCAGTAGCGGCAGGCCGAGAGCATACGGTCCTGCAGGGAGTAGGTGGTCTGCATGAGGAAGTTGCAGGCGGCCTTCTCATCGTTGTAGCCCAGCAGACGGGTGTCCATGGTGTTCTGGCTGATGGAGTTCCAGTTGCGCAGTATGGAGGCGGGGTTGTTGCCCAGGGCGTTGTTGGCATACTCCAGGCACTTGTCGTACTTACGCCAGAAGAGGTAGAATCGGGCTGCGAAGGCGTTGGCGGCGTTGCGGTTGAAGTGATAGGCGGGCACCTTGTACTTCGAGTCGTCGATGAGGTTGATGCCCTCGAGCAAGTCTGCCTCGATGAGCCGGTAGGTCTCGGCCACGGTCTTGCGGAACTCGGGCTGGCTGTAGTCCACGCTCACCACCTCCTCGGGCTTGGTGACGTAGGGAATGGCTAAGTCCACGCTGCTCTGGGCCTCGTCCTTATAGGTCTCGGCGAAAACGTTGAGCAGCACGAAGTGCAGGTAAGCCCTGAGCACGTGGGCCTCGCCCCAGCAGTGGCGCAGCTCGGGGTCGTTCTTGGGGTCGCTGCTCATCTTGAGCATGGCGTCGATGGCGTGGTTACACTCGGCGATGCCGTAGTAGTATTCCTCCCACACCTGGTAGGGAGTGTCCTGCTCTCCCAGGCTGTAGTTGTTGATGTCGGCCCACTTGTAGGCCTCGTCGTGGAACTTGGCGAAGGCGCTGTTGTGGGTGGCGTTGAGCACCACGTTGTTGTCCACGAGGTTGTCGCTGCTCAGCTCGCAGATGACAGCGGGCACCGAGTTGGGGTATGCCGAGGTGAGCAGCAGCTGCACCTTCTCCACGTTGTCTATCTCCGTGCGGTTATCGGGCAGCTCGTCGAGCTCGTTGCACGACGTGACGCTAAATAGACAGATGATAAATGATAAACTTATCAGCCAGTTTTTGCTTATTTTGGTCATAATCTTCAATTTTCTTCAATCTACAATCTTCAATCTTTAGAATCCCAGTCTGAGCGTTGCCGTGAACTGCTTCGAGATAGGCGATGCCACGCCGCCGCTGTTGATGAACTCGGGGTCCTGTCCGTTGAGTTTCTTGTCGGCATAGAGCAGTGTGAGGTTGGTGGCTGCGAGCTTCAGCGAAGCGCTGGTGAGCAGCGTGTTCGACAGCCACTGTGAGGGCAGGCTGTAGGTGAGTGCAATCTCCTTCAGACGGACGAAGTTGCCCTTTGCTATGCGTGCGGTGGAGTAGTTGTAGGCGTTGTAGGCCGTGCTGAGGTCGGTCGAGCCGTAACGGTCGAGCTGTGTGCGCGATGCGATGGCGGGCACGTTGGTGAGCAGCTCGTCGCCGGCCATCATCCAGCGGTTCTTGAACTCGCGCGGCAGGGCCGACAGGTCGCTGTAGCTGCTGCTGAAGACGGGGTCGAGGCGAACCACGTTGCCGCCGCTGTAGGTGATGAAGACGTCGAGGTTGAGGCGTCCGAACTTGTCGGTGTAGGTGAACGTGTTGTTGAACGAGCCGTACCATGTGGGGTCTGACGGTCCTTCGTAGACCAGGTACTGGTCGAGGTTCTCGGTCTCCTGGAAGTTCACGTTGCCAACGGTGGTCTCTCCGTTCTCGTTGCTCACCATGGGCAGACCCTCGCTGTTCAGACCCATGAACTTATAGCTGAAGATGGAGCGCACGGGGTAGCCTTCGATGGCATATCCCTGTCCGCTGACCAGGTCTACGGCGCGGCTGCTGGTCTCGAGCGAGGTAATCTCGTTCTCGGCCTTGGAGTAGATGAGGTCGGTGGTCCACTTGAACTTCTGATAGTTGAGGTTCACGGTGGAGATGCCCACCTCTATACCGTTAGACTTCATGTCGGCCACGTTGGCATACTTGGCGATGGCGCCGCCGGCACCCTGGGTGTAGACGCGGCCAATGAGGTCGTAGTTGTTACGTCCGTAGATGTCGAAGTTCACGGCGATGCGGTCGTTGAGGAATCCCAGGTCCACGCCCACGTTCCACTCGTGCTTCTTCTCGTAGGTCAACTCGGTGTTGGCAATGTCGGAGATGTAAATCTCGGTCTCTGCCTGCGAGGTGTAGGGGCGCCACGAGTTGCGGGTCATGTAGATGGCCTGTGCGTTGGTCACCCACGAGGGGCCGGTGTCGGCCGTCAGCGAGTAGCTACCGCGTATGCTGGCGTTGGTGAGCCAGCTCTTGGTGCGCTCCATGAACTTCTCGTTGATGAGGTTATAGCGCAGCGACACGTTCCAAGTGGGCAGCCAGCGGCTCTTGCGGCTCTTGCCCAGACGGTTGGTGCCCTCGTAGCGGTAGGTGCCGCTGACGACGTAGCGCTGGTCGTAGGTATAGCTCAACATGCCGTAGTAGGCCAGGGTGTTGGTCAGGGTGAACGACTCGGAGAAGTAGTCGGTGTTCTCCTCGTTCATCTGCTTGAGCCAGAGGTAGGGGGTGTAGACGATGCCTCCGTTGTCGTACTGGTAGCCCCATCCGGTCCAGGTGGTAGGTGTGCGCCTGACGGAAGAGTACTCCATGCCGGCCATGGCGTTGAGCGTGTGCACCTCGTTGTACACGTCGCGGTAGTCCACCATGGCGCGGTAGGTGTTGGAACGCATCACGTCGTCGTACTGATACTTGATACCGCCCTGGGGCAGCACGCTCTCGGGCAGTGCCAGCTCGTTGTCGGGGTCGGTGTAGAGCAGGGGGTTGCTGTCGCGTATGGTGGAGTTGTCGTCCTGCGCGTCGACACCGGCGCGGTAGGCGTTGGCCTGGTTCGACTTGTCCATCACGTTGTGCTGGCGGCGCGTGTGACTCATACGCGTGGAGAGCAGTCCGCTGATGGTGAGCGTCTTGATGGGCTTATACTCCAGCTCGCCGCGGAACATGAGCTCGTCGACCGTTATGTCGTTGTAGTTGTACTCCAGCTCGTTGAAGATGTTGAACGGCGTGTAGAAGCGCGTGTAGCTGATGTCGGGGTCCAGACAGCGGCTGGTGTTCAGCGCGTAGCTGAAGGGGTTGATGTCGAAGTCGCGCTTCACCTCGCCCGTCACCACGTCGGTGGTCTGGTTGAGCGAGCCCGGAGCCTCCTGGTCGCGGTGGCTGCCCTGGGCGGCCAGCTTCACGGTGAGGTTCTTCAGAATGTCGTAGGACGTGTTGCCGTTGAAGGTGTAGCGGTTCACCTTCGAGCGGTTGACGTACTGGCCGGGGTCGTGCATGAGCGACATGGAGAAATAGCTCTGCGACTTCTCCGTACCGTTGGAGATGGAGACGGAGTGGTTCTGCATGACGGCCGACGAGAAGAGCATGTCAAACCAGTCAGTGTTCCTGAACTCGGCGTCCTGCAGGTAGCGGTTGCGGGCGGCCTCGGTATTCGTCAGGCCGTATTGCCCCGTCAGCGGGTCGTACTTGCGCAGCTGCTGGAACATGTATCCGTAGACGCCGCTCTCGGAGGCGTTCACCGTGTTCTCCAGCTGGAGCCAGCCCTTGTCGGCCATCTCCTTGTAGATGCCCATCATCTCCTGCGAGTTCATGATGTTGTAGTCGCGGTACGAGGGCTTCAGGCGCGTGGTGAACTCGCCGGTGTAGCCCACCGTGGCGCGTCCCTTGGCACCGCGCTTGGTGGTGATGACAATCACACCGGCCATTGCGCGCGCACCATATATAGATGTGGCCGAGCCATCCTTCAGAATAGTGAACGACTCGATGTCGTCTGAGTTCAGTCCGGCCACGGCGCTCGAGATGAGCGTCTTGGCGTCGCCCGACGACAGCTCGTCGGCCGACACGTCGACGTTATCCTCGTAGATTACGCCGTCAATCACCCACAGCGGCTTGGAGTTGCCGTAGATGGAGGTGGCACCACGCACGCGAATCTTCGGCGAAGCGCCGAAGGTACCGCTGACGTTGGTCACCTGCACACCGGCCACACGGCCCTCCAGCGAGCGACTCACGTCGGCCATACCCGCCAGCTTGGTCTTGTCGGCATCAATCTTCGTCGAAGAGCCGGTGAACATGCGCTTGTCTTGCTTCACAATACCAGTCACCACCACTTCGTCGACCATGTGCTGGTCGGCCTTCAGCGTAATCTTAATGCCATCGTGGGGCTTCACTGTCTGAGACACCATGCCGATGTAGCTCACAACAATCTTTTTACCTTTCGGGACAGTAATGTTGAAATGTCCGTTTACGTCGGTCTTGGTACCCTGCTTGGTACCCTGAATGAGTACCGTGGCCCCGATACAAGGGTCGCCGGTGTCCTCATAGACCGTTCCGCTGATTCTGTCCTGTGCCAAGGCTGCCCCTACCATGAGAAACAGCCCCAACAGGAGCGTCAAAAGTCTTTTTTCCATTTGTTAAAGTAAACTTCTTTCTTACGTTTTTGCAAATTTAGCTTGCAAAAGTACTCCAAATTTTTCTAAACGACAAAAAAAATTAAGAAAAACATTAAAAAAGGGTACATATTTATTTATTTTTATGCAAATTTGCTGCTTTTGAGTGAAAAAAAGCATACCTTTGCAAAACGAAACAGACCCGCCAAAAAGGCTCCTTGTGTGCGCAAAAAAGTTTGAGCTGATGGAGGGGTATGCCTCCCTATAATTATAAAGAATGATTAACGAAGCTACAGCACAATACGCCCTACGCCACGCCACCGACGACGTGCGGCGGCTGGCACTGCGCGGATGTAAAGACCCGCAGGTAGAACTCGCCCTGGCACTGCAGCAAATAAAGGGGCGGCAGACGGCACGCCGAAAACTGCCTTCGTGGGCTGCCATCGACGACATCGTCTATCCGCCTCAACTGAACATGGAGCAATGTTCGGGCGAACTCTCCGCAAGCTATAAAAAGGAAATAGCCGAAAGGCTCACGGCCAACAACGGTCAAGGCTCAACGGTCAATGGCCAAAGCCTCCTCGACCTCACCGGCGGACTGGGCGTGGACTTCGCCTTCATGGCCGACGCCTTCGACAAGGCGGTCTACGTGGAGCGCGACCAGCAGCTATGCCAGCTCGCAGCGCACAACCTCAAACGGCTGGGCAAGGAAAATGTAGACATCGTCTGCAACGATGCCGGCAATTATCTCGATTCGCTCACCACAAACGGAGAACCGGCCTATACGCTCGCCTTCCTCGACCCGGCACGCCGCGACAACCACGGCGCACGAACCTACGCCCTGGCCGACTGCTCGCCCGACGTGACCCTGCTCATGCCTCAGCTGCTGCGCTGTGCCCGACAAGTGCTGCTGAAGCTCTCGCCCATGCTCGACTGGCGAAAGGCCATTGACGACCTCAGCCCCCACGCCGCCGTACACGAGGTACACATCGTCGCCGTCGACAACGAGTGCAAGGAGCTGCTCCTGCTGCTCTCGGCACCCCACGCCAAGGACAACGGCGCCACCACCGATACCACCGCTTGCAGCGAATCTTGCTTCGCCCCGCGCATGGTCTGCGTCGACATCCATTCCCGCGACGGCTCCCGCACAGTCTATTCGCCCACCAGGCCCACCCACTACCCCTCCCGAGGTGAAGGGGGTGGGTATGGTGGGGCTGGTGGGTATGGTGGGGCTAATGGGTCTGATGGGGCTAATGGATATAGTGGGGTCTGTGGGTATAGTGGGTTCTGTGGGTCTGTCTCCTCCTTCCTCTACGAGCCTAATGCCGCCGTGATGAAGGCCGGCTGCTTCGGCGACCTGGCCGCCGACTTCGGCATCGCCCAGCTGGCCCCCAACAGCCACCTCTTCACCTCCCCCACCCCACTCGACGGCTTCCCCGGTCGCGCCTTCCGTATCAGCGCCGTCACCACCATGAACAAGCGTGACCTGCGCGCCGCCCTCGCCCACCTGCAAAGGGCAAACATCACCGTGCGCAACTTCCCCCTCTCAGCCGACCAGCTGCGCCACCGCCTGAAACTCTCCGACGGAGGCACCGACTACATCTTCGCCACCACCCTCGCCGACGGCACCCACACCCTCCTGCTCTGCACCAGACTGCAGACAGAATAGTTAGAAATGAGAGCACCGCGAAGCACAAAATGCAAAAAGAACAGAGATTTTTTGGCCATTTCGGGCAAAATGCGTAACTTTGCAGCCGAATTGCAATAATATCAACAAATTATGATTAACTCACAAGACATTAAGAAGGGCACGGCCATCCGCATGGACGGCAGCATTTGGGTTTGCATCGACTTCCAGCATCGCAAGCCCGGTAAGGGAAACACCATCATGATTATCAAGCTGAAGAACGTGAGCGACGGACGCGTGCTGGAGCGCCGCTTCAACATCGGCGAGAAGCTGGAGGACGTCGTCATTGAGCGCCGTCCCTACCAGTACCTCTACGAGGACAACTCTGGACGCATCTTCATGAACCAGGAGACTTTCGAGCAGATTCCCATCGACAACGACCTCGTCATCGGCCACGAATACATGAAGGAGAGCGACATCGTGGAGGTGGTCAGCGACACCACCGACGGTACCATCCTCTACGCCGAGATGCCCGTCAAGACCATTCTGCGCGTCACCCACTCTGAGCCCGGCATCAAGGGCGACACTGCCACCAACACGCTCAAGCCCGCTACGGTGGAGACCGGCGCCGAGGTGCGCGTGCCCCTGTTCATCAACGAGGGCGACCTCATACAGGTGGACACACGCGACGGAAGCTACCTGGCACGCGCCAAGGAGTAATGCCGCAAACCGCCATCAGAAGAGAAAAGAAGAGGATGTGTACAAGCACATCCTCTTTGCAATTATAAGCGATTCATAAGCATGACCTATTCCATCATCGTTCCCGTCTACAACCGCCCCGACGAGGTCGACGAACTGCTGCAGAGCCTCTGCCAGCAGACGGAGAAAGACTTCGAGGTGATTATTGTGGAAGACGGCTCCACCGTGACCTGCAAGGAAGTATGCGAACGCTACGCCGGCATCCTCAACCTGCATTATTACTTCAAGGAGAACAGCGGCCCGGGTCAGAGCCGCAACTACGGTGCCGAGCGTGCCGTCGGCGAGTGGCTCATTGTGCTCGACTCAGACGTGGTGCTGCCCGACGGCTACCTGGCGGCGGTAAGCTCCCACCTCTCATCGCTCACCCCTCAACCCTCCGCCTGGGGCGGCCCCGACGCCTCTCACCCCTCGTTTACTCCCGTGCAGAAGGCCATCAGCTACTCCATGACCTCGTTCTTCACCACCGGCGGCATACGTGGCGGAAAGGCCAAGCTCGACAAGTTCTATCCCCGTTCCTTCAACATGGGCATACGCCGCGAAGTCTACCGCCAGCTGGGCGGCTTCTCCCGTATGCGCTTCGGCGAGGACATCGACTTCTCCTACCGCATCGTGGAGGCCGGCTACAGGACGGCGCTGCTGCCCGATGCCTGGGTGTGGCACAAGCGCCGCACCGACTTCCGCAAGTTCTTCCGCCAGGTGTACAACAGCGGCATCGCCCGCATCAACCTCACGAAGCGCCATCCCGGCACGCTGAAGCTCGTCCATCTGCTGCCCGCCGTCTTTACGCTGGGCGTCATCGCACTCATACTCATATCGGCCGTAGGGCGGGCGTTGATGCACTATGTCGGCCACGAGCCGTTTTTCTGGATGTTCCTGTTGCCGTGGATTCCCATTGTCTTGTACAGTGTCCTCATCTTCGCCGACTCCAGCCTGCGCAACCGCAGCCTCCGCGTGGGTCTGCTCTCCGTTCCCGCCGCCTTCACCCAGCTCATGGGCTACGGCCTGGGCTTTCTCGAGGCCTGGTGGAAGCGCTGCGTGCTGGGGAAAGACGAGTTTACGGCCTTTGAGAAAAACTTCTATAAATGAGCGAGAAACTGACCATTGCCAACTGGTCGCCCGACGACCAGCCGCGCGAGAAGCTGCGCGACAAAGGTGCTGACACGCTGTCGAACGCCGAGCTGCTGGCCATCCTTGTCGGCTCGGGCTATCCGGGCGTGAGTGCCGTGGAACTGATGCAGCAGATTCTGAGCGACTGCAACAACAACCTAAACACGCTGGGGAAGATGAGCATACGCGACCTCATGCGGTATAAGGGTGTGGGCGAGGCTAAGGCCATCACCATCCTTGCGGCCTGCGAGCTGGGCAAGCGCCGGCAGCTGGAGAAGGCCGAGGAGCGGCCCGAGCTGACCTCGGCCACGCGGCTCTACAACCACATGCACCCCCTCATGCAAGACCTTGACGTAGAGGAGTTCTGGGTGCTCTACATGAACCAGGCCCACCGGCTCATCAAGAAGTTCAGGGTGGCCCACGGCGGCATTGCCGAGGTGAGCGTCGACGTGCGCATCATCATCCGCGAGGCCGTGCTGTGCAATGCCACCATCATAGCCGTCTGCCACAACCACCCCAGCGGCAACATCGCTCCCAGCCGTGCCGACGACGCGCTCACACAGCAAATAAAGCGGGCCTGCGAAGTCATGCGCCTGCATTTCTCAGACCACGTCATCATCACCGACGGGCAGTACTTCTCCTATCACGAGATGGGGAAACTGTAAAGGCCCCACCCCCAACCCCTCCCCCGAAGGGAGGGGAGCTTTGGCGGCAGAAGCCTCCCCATCGGGGGAGGTTTGGTGGGGGGCTATGGAGCTTTGGCGGCTGAAGCCTCCCCATCGGGGGGAGGTTTGGTGGGGGCCGCTACACGCTGACCTCGGCCTTGATGTGGGGCCAGGGGTCGTAGTTCTCCAACTGGAAATCTTCATACTGGAAGGCGAAGAGGTCCTTCACCTCCGGGTTGATGCGCATGGTGGGAAGCGCCCGCGGTGTGCGTGTCAGCTGCAGCCGTGCCTGTTCCAGGTGGTTCAGGTAGAGGTGAGTGTCGCCCGTGGTGTGGATGAACTCTCCCGGCTCCATGTCGCATACCTGGGCCATCATCATCGTCAGCAGTGCGTACGACGCGATGTTGAAGGGCACGCCCAGGAAGGTGTCGGCCGAGCGCTGGTACAGCTGTAGCGACAGGCGGCGCTTACAGGGGTGGGAGTCCGTCGGCGAGGTGTAGAACTGGAACATCGTGTGGCAGGGCGGCAGTGCCATCTGCCCCACCTCGGCCACGTTCCACGCCGATACAATCATGCGGCGCGAGTCGGGCGAGTGGCGCAGCTGGTCGAGCACCAGGCTTATCTGGTCGATGGTGCCTCCGTCGTAGTCGGGCCACGACCGCCACTGGTGGCCGTAGACGGGCCCCAGCTCGCCGTCGGCGTCGGCCCATTCGTTCCATATCCTCACCCCGTGCTCCTGCAGATAGCGCACGTTTGTGTCGCCCTGCAGGAACCACAGCAGCTCGTAGATGATAGACTTCAGGTGCAGCTTCTTCGTCGTCAACAGGGGGAAGCCCTTGCTGAGGTCGAAGCGCATCTGGTGGCCGAAGATGCTCTTCGTGCCCGTCCCCGTGCGGTCGCTCTTCACGACGCCCTCACGCAGTATACGGTCCAGTAAATCCAGGTATTGTTTCATAGTGGCCTCTATATAACTAATAGCTTTGCGGCAGGAGGCGACGTGTCTCACGTCGTAACAATCTGCTGGATTGCGACGTGGGACACGTCGCCTCCTACTTGCTGGAATTGCGACGTGGGACACGTCGCCTCCTTCTTATGCGCTGCAAAGTTACGGTTTTCTGCCGACATGGCCAAACATTATATCAAAAAAGCCCCTCCCGGGGTGTGGGAGGGGCCTCTGGCTTTTTTACTTGCACGCCGTCACGCCCAGGGCGGTGAGCAGGGCGGTGAGCGCCGCTATGAGGGCCTGCAGGCCCAGCTTTACAATCTGTTTCTTGAAGTCGTTCATGGCTGTTCGTTGTTTTTACCCTTGGTTGTCGTTGTTGTCGCCGTTGTTGTCGCCGCTGTCGGTGTTGTCGTCGGCAGTGTAGTCCACCATCTGGCCCTCTACGATTTTCTTGGGCACGCCGTTCTTGTCGAAGATCATGTTCTGGCTCATGGCCACCTTGGTCTTCATGGCACGGCTGGTGAGACGCTCGTCACCGTTCTCGGGCAGGAAGCGCACGTGTACGCCCCTGAGGTACTCGGCGATGCTGTAACCCACGGGGCTCTCGGCACCCTTGGCCTCCAGCGAGGGGTAGAAGGTTCCCAGCCCGTCAATCTTCACGGCCGTGCCCTGCGAGACGAGCTCCACCAGGCACTCCTTGAACTTGCTGAGCACGCCAATCACCACGTCGGGGGTGTAGAGCGAGCCGTGGTCGGCAATGTGGTTCGACAGTCCGCGCAGGTTCAGCGTGGAGTGGCGCACGGCGCGGGGGAACCAGAGCAGGTGAGACTTGTTGTTAGCGTTGTTGAGCTGACGCAGGTCATACTTCATTTCAATCTTTTTCGTTGCCATAATTTCTTTCCTTTCTTTTTTTAATTAATTGTTAACTATGCAATCTCGGCCAAGATTCCTTCATTCGTTGTTTAGTAGGTAGTCATGGTGAAGACCGCCGGCTTGCGGTCGTCGCCAGTCCTGAGTGCCACGTGGAGCCAGTAGTGTGCTCCGCGCTTCGATAGTATCACCTCTGCCACTGGCAGACGTTCATCGCGGCATGTCAGCGCCAGCCTCATCGCCTTTGCCAGGTCGCTGCCGCAGTCGATGTCGGCGGCCAGCCCGCGCAGATGGTAGCTGCCACGGGCCCCGTGTACGCGGGTGTTCACCAGCAGCGAGCGGTAGGCGCTGTTCACCTTCAGCGGCTGGCCCCAGGCGTCGCGCAGGGGCTGCAGCACCCGGCGGGCCAGCTGCCGAAGGTTCTCCGTTTCCTTCACACCGGGCGTGTTGTCCAGGTCGGTGTGGTTGGTCCGCGTCAGCTCCTGCAGGGAGAAATTCTCCGAGAGCATCTCGCGGACGGGTTCTTGTTCGTTCATTTGCATCATTGTTCAACTGTATGTATGTTTAACTGTACGTGTGTGTTCCAGTATGTCAAAGAGCGTCGCTGTCGTCTCTCAGGCGGTGTTTTGTCTGATTGACGATGCAAAGGTACGGACAAAAAGAAGCCCGGCGAAGAAAATCGTCGCCGGGTGGGAGTTTGCGGGAGTTTGTGTGGGAGTTACGCCCCTCAGGGGCGTTTGGCGGAGAGTTTTTGCCCCGCCGCCGAAGCGTTTGGCGCAGCGTCTGTCCCCTTTGCTGCAACACCGTTGCAGCCTAAACCGCCCCCTGACAGATAGTGGCGGTCATGGCGTTCAGGGCCAGGCAAAGGTCGCGGGTGAGGGGCTTGCGCTGGTTCTCGTGCGGCCAGGGCGCAAGGATGAGGAAGCGGCCCTCGGCACAGGCCTCATAGTACTGATGGCCAGGACGGGAGAAATTATTGAACCCCCAGGGGGTAAGGAAGACGAGCGGCAGACGGGCATCGAGCGCTGCCCGCATCACCGCCTGTTCACCCTTGGAGATGGCGGGCGAGACAAGCACTGCCCCGCGTCGCGCCCTGGCAAGCATACGCTCTACCGTCGCGCTCACCTCAGCGTCGGTCAGACGGCGGGAGCACTGCACCTGCACCTTCTCGGGGTGCTGCAACAGGAAACGGTTGCCGATGGCGGCATAGCTCTGAGAGCCTATGGTGACGTCATAGCAAACGCGGAAGTAGTCGGGATGCTTACGGCGGATGGCCAATCGGCGGGGGTTGTCGTGCAGGTAACGGTGCCACCGTTCCAGCTCGCCTGCGCCCTCAAGGATATGGTCGTTGAAGCCCCGCGACCACAGAAAGCCGTGGCTGCGGTCGTCCTTTCCTTCCGTCACGCTATGCTGCAACACCGTTGCAGCAAGTCCCAACTCACGGTAGGCCTTGTTGCAGCCCACCTTGAAACCCTTGATGGCCACACTCAAGTGCTTATCTATATGCTCGGTGACGAAGAGGATGCCGTGCAGGTGGTCGGGCATCATCTGGAGGGCGAGCACCTCCACCTCAGGGTAGTACTCATGGATAGAGAACCAGCAGCGCTGCACCTCCTGGCCCAAGGGCGACAGCTCTACCCTCGGAGCCTCGGGGCTGTCATCGGGCGCATCGGCATCGCCTGTGAGGGTGCCCAGCAGGGGGCGGCGACCCTCCACCGTTATCGTGATGAGGTAGATGCGCCGCGACTGGTAGTCGTGGCCCACGCGCCGCCTGAGCATCGAGGGCTTCGTCTCGCCGGCGAAGGGTTTGTGTTTCTCGTATGTTTCCTTATCCATTGCTTCTGCTCTTTGTTTTTAACTGTCTTCTGTGCTGCAACACTGTTGCAGCAAAGCCAACGGTGGCAGCAAAGCCAACCGTGGCAGCAAAGGCCAACGGTTGCGGCTATGCACTAAGGGTTGTACATGTCCTTGCAATAGAAGTTCATGATGTCTTCTAACATGTGGCGGGCCTCGACGGCGGGGCTGTCGGGGTCCAGGCGCTCGGCCTCGAGGTAACAGTTGATGGCCTCGTGGAAGAGACCCTGGCGGCGCAGGTCGTTGCCCTGGCGGTAGAGTTCGTCGGCGGTCATGGCGGG
This sequence comes from uncultured Prevotellaceae bacterium, assembly GCA_946644025.1. The sequence continues at coordinate 19,002 of CAMPCG010000002.1, forward strand.
GGGTGTTTTCTTTTCGGGTGCAAAATTACGATATATCGGCGTAAAGAACAAACTTTTATGTCAGAAAATGGTTTTTAAATGACAACGGATTAACGCCGATTTATCAATGTGCGTATAGAAAAGTACGGGAGAGAGCCGGGGAAAAGCTGTCGTTGCCCGTACATCAAATGGAGAAAGGGTCGTTGCAATCTACAAACACTGACGTGGTTTGTATAAACGCTGACGTGGTTTGTACAAACGCTGACGTAGTTTATAAAAACGTTGACGTGGTTTATAAATTTATCCCCGCCCTTAAACCTTTTCCCGTCTGCTGCGTCAAAGAGACAGGAAACGAGAATCTATACATATTTTATATATATGTACCTTAAACACCGGAAACTACGCTTGGCTATCCTCGTGCTGGCCGCCTTTGTGGTGGGCTGCGCTCAAGTAGCCCCCTCGGGGGCCGAAGGGGGGGCTTTGGAGGCAGAAAGGAGGCCACTATGACTTATCTTGGTGAACTGATTTCTATTGGCGTGGCCTTCTCGTGGACAGCCACTGCCTTGCTGAGCGAGTTCGGGTCGAAGCGGCTGGGCAACCTCACGCTCAACGTGCTGCGCATGGGGCTGGCGCTGGCGTTCTCGCTGGTGCTGTTTCTGGTGGTGACGGGCAGCCCGCTGCCTGGCGGTGCCACGGCCGAGGCCACGGGGTGGATGCTGCTGTCGGGCCTCGTGGGCTACGTCGTCGGCGACTTCTGCCTCTTCCAGTGCTACATCATCATCGGCTCGCGCTACGGCCAGCTCTTCATGACGCTGGCGCCGCTGTCGGCCGCCTGGATGGCGTGGCTGACGCTGGGCCAGCAGATGACGCCGACGAGCATCCTAGCGATGGTGGTGACGCTGGCTGGCATCAGCATCTCCGTGCTGGGGCGCGGCGAGCACCACCGGCTGTCGCTGAAGCTGCCCCTGCGCGGCGTGCTCTTCGCCATAGCGGCGGCAATGTGCCAGGGCGTGGGGCTGGTGCTGAGCAAGATAGGCATGGACCACTACGAGCCGTCGGCCACGATGCCGGCGTGGCTCGTGCCCTTCAGCGCCAACTTCATTCGCTGCGTGGCGGGCATAGTCGGTTTCTCGGCCCTGTTGCTGCTGCGCGAAGGCACGAGGCTCCTGCGCGAGGCGATTCACGACGCCAAGGGCCTGGCCGTGGCCACGGCGACCACCGTCTTCGGACCCTTCGTGGGTGTGGGCTTCTCGCTCATGGCCGTGCAGTACACGGCGGCGGGAGTAGCCTCGACGCTCATGGCCATGACGCCCATCATCATACTGCTGCCCTCCTACTGGCTCTTCCACGAGAAAATAACGTGGAGGGCCGTCGTCGGCGCGGTCATATCGGTAGTCGGCGTGAGCCTCTTCTTCCTGGGATAAAATAGTGAATAGTTTGCAGTGAATAGTTTATAGTGCATCGTTTTGGGGGCTGAGGCGAATAATTATTCCGTTTCGTTTTGCGGTTTCAAAGAAAAGGCGTAAATTTGCAACAAAATTGCGAAAACCTAATCTTTATGCCATTATGAAACAATTACTGATTGCCGCTTTAGCCTCGTCGCTGGCCCAAGTGACCCTTGCCGGCGACGTGTTTGTGAACACGCCCCGAACGACGCTGATGCTCTCGGCCAACGAGGGCCAGACGCCACGTATACACTATTACGGCTCGCGCATCAGGCCGGAACAGGCCCAGGAGGTGTACGACGCCATGAGCATCAACAGCGATGCCTACCCCGCCTTCGGCCGCGACAGCTTCGACGAGACGGCACTGAGCGTGACCCACGCCGACGGCAACATGTCGACGGAACTCGTCGTGACCGGATGCCGGCAGGAGGGCGACCAGACTGTCATCGCCCTGAAGGACCGCAAGTATGACTTCTACGTAGACCTCTGCTACCGCGCCAACGACCAGAGCGACGTCATCGAGACGTGGACCGTGATACGCAACGGCGAGAAGAAGCCCGTCAGGCTGGAGCAGTATGCCAGCGGCACGCTGCCACTCAGGCAGGAGGGCGCATGGCTCACACACTTCCACGGCTCGTGGGGACATGAGGCCACCATGACCGAGGAGCCGCTCACACAGGGACTGAAGGTCATCGTGAACCACGACGGAGTGCGCAACGCCATGAACGACCGCGCAGAGGTGATGGTCTCGCTCGACGGAAAGCCGAGGGAGAACAGCGGAAGAGTAGTGGGAGCGGCACTATGCTGGACAGGAAACTACAAGATACGCCTGGAGACACGCGGAAACTACCAGCACACACTGCTGGCCGGCATAGACGACCTGCACACGGCCTACACACTGAAGCCGGGAGAGACCTTCACCACACCCACACTGGCCATGACCTACAGCGAAGAGGGAAAGGGCGGAGTGAGCCGCGCATTCCACCGGTGGGGACGCAACGGGCACCTGCACAACGGAAAGGCACTGCGCGAGATACTGCTCAACTCGTGGGAGGGCGTCTACATGAACGTCAAGCAGGACGTCTGCGAACAGCTCATGGACGGCATCAGCGACCTGGGAGGAGAGCTCTTCGTGGTGGACGACGGATGGTTCGGACGCAAATACCGCCGCACATACGACGACAAGGCACTGGGCGACTGGATAACCGACACGGTGAAGCTGCCAAAGGGCATACCCGCACTGGTGAAGGCGGCTGAGGACAGAGGGCTGAAGTTCGGCATCTGGATAGAGCCGGAGATGGTGAACACCACCAGCGAGCTGTTTGAGGCACACCCCGAATGGGTGCTGGCCCACCCCACGCGCGAACTGTCGAAGGGACGCGGAGGCACGCAGCTCGTGCTCGACCTCTCGAACCCCAAGGTGCAGGACCACGTCTTCGGAGTCGTGGACAGGCTGATGAAGGAGAACCCCACGCTGCACTACATGAAGTGGGACTGCAACATGTCGATGCAGAACTACGGCAGCAGCTACCTCACCGCCGACCGGCAGAGCCACCTGCTGGTGGACTACCACCTGGGGCTGCAGAAGGTGCTGGAGCGCATACGCATGGCCTATCCCGACCTGGTACTGCAGCTGTGCTCCAGCGGCGGCGGGCGCGTGAACTGGGGCGCTATGCCCTACTTCGACGAGTTCTGGGTATCAGACAATACCGACGCGCAGCAGCGGCTCTTCATACAGTGGGGCACCAGCCACTTCTTCCCGGCCAACACCATGGCTCAGCACGTGAGCGCATCGCCCAACCACCAGACGGGGCGCGTCATTCCGCTGAAGTTCCGATTCGACGTGGCCATGACGGGACGTCTGGGCATGGAGATGAAGCCCAGCGACCTCAACGACAAAGAGCGCGAATATGCCCGCAAGGCCATGGCCTTCTACAAGGAGATAAGGCCCGTCATACAGCTGGGCGACCTCTACCGGCTGCTCTCGCCCTACGAGAACCAGGGATTCTGCAGCGAGATGTTCGTCAGCGAGGACAAGGGCGAGGCCGTTTTCTTCTGCTACAAGTTTGAGAACTACATAGGGCTGGAGACGCCGCGATGGCACATGGCCGGACTGGACCCCGACGCCACCTACCGCCTGAACGAGTTTGAGTGTGCCGAGCGCACCCACTACTTCGAGGGCAAGACCTTCAGCGGCAAGTTCCTCATGGAGACCGGCATCGACGCCGCACTGGGCGGACAGTTCGCCAGCCGAGTGATTAGACTCAAGAAGATGTAGCTTGTCTAAAGAGTAAACATGGCCGACGGTAATTACGAGAATCGGAGATACGTCATCGGCGTGGTGGCAACGGTCATCATCGCCATCTACATCGTGCGCCTCTTCGCCCTGCAGCTGATGAGCGACGACTACAAGAAGAACGCCGACTCCAACGCCTTCCTCAAGAAGGTGGACTTCCCCTCGCGCGGCGTCATCACCGACAGGGGCGGCGAACTGCTCGTCTACAACCAGCCCAGCTACGACATCATGGTCATCACCAACGAGGTGCCCAAGACAATGGACACCCTCGAGTTCTGCCAGACGCTGTCCATCACCAAGCAGGAGTTTGAAGAGCGGATGGCCGCCATACGCAAGGTCAGAGGCTACTCGCGCTTCACCCAGCAGGTGTTTCTCAGCCAGCTATCAGACCACGACTTCAGCATCTTCCGCGAGAAGATGTACCGATTCCCGGGATTCTACGTCCAGAAGCGCAGCATACGACAGTACGAGCACCCCTTCATGGCCCACGTGCTGGGCGACGTGGCCGAGGTGTCGCCCTCGGACATCGAGAACGACGAATACTACCAGCCGGGCGACTACATAGGCAAGCAGGGCGTGGAGCGTAGCTACGAGCGGCAGCTGCGCGGAGAGAAGGGCGTGCAGATACTGCTGCGCGACGCCCACGGACGCATTAAAGGGCGCTACAAGAACGGAGAACTCGACAGCAAGCCCGTGGCAGGCAAGAACCTCACGCTCAGCATCGACTACAAGCTGCAGGAGCTTGCCGAACGGCTGCTCGAAGGCAAGATTGGCAGCATCGTGGCCATAGAGCCGAAGACGGGCGAGGTGCTCTGCATGGCCAGCTCGCCTACCTATGACCCACGGCTGATGGTAGGACGGCAGCGCTCGCAGACACACCGCGAGCTGAGCCGCGACCCCCTCAAGCCGCTCTACAACCGCAGCATCATGGGGCGATACCCGCCAGGCTCTACCTTCAAGACCACACAGGCGCTGACATTCCTCACCGAGGGCGTCATCACGCCACAGACGGCCTACCCCTGCTACCGCGGATTCGTCTACAAAGGACTGCGCGTGGGCTGCCACGGCCACGGCTCGCCACTGCCACTCGTACCGGCCATCAGCACGTCGTGCAACGGCTATTTCTGCTGGGGACTGTACCACATGATAGGCGACCGCACAAAGTACCCCACACCACAGGACGCCATAGACCGATGGCGAGACTACATGGTGTCCATGGGATTCGGCTACCAGACGGGCGTAGACCTGCCCGGAGAGAACCGCGGCATGATACCTAACTCTACCTTCTACGACAACCGATACAAGAGCTCCTGGAACGCACTCACCATCATCTCCATATCCATAGGACAGGGCGAGGTGGGGGCCACACCGCTGCAGATTGCTAACCTCGGCGCGACCATCGCCAACCGGGGATGGTTTGTAACGCCACACGTCGTGAGAAAGATACAGGGCGAACCGCTCGACACCCTCTACACCAAGCGCCGCAAGACGCTCGCAGCTCCCTGGGCCTACGAAGAGGTGGTCAAGGGAATGAGGTCGGCAGCCATGGGAGGTACCTGCAAGGCGCTGGCCCACTACGACTTCATGCCCTGCGGAAAGACCGGAACGGCACAGAACAAGGGCCACGACCACTCGGTCTTCATGGGTTTCGCTCCCATGGACAACCCCAAGATTGCCGTAGCAGTATACGTAGAGAACGGCGGATGGGGTGCCACCTACGGAGTGCCCCTCGGCGGACTCATCATGGAGCAATACATCAACGGACATCTCTCAGAAGCATCGCAAAAGAAGGCCCAGAACTTCCAGGACAAGCACATCAGCTACGGAACAGACGAGCGCTAAACCTCCGGCGCAGGCGCACTTCTCCTCCAGCGCAGGCTCACTTCTTTTATAGTGTTTTTCGTCTATTGTGCGGCCTGCGAGGCCGCCCCCTGTGCCCAAAGCCCCTACCCCCGCCTCCTGTCCCGTACACTGCAACACCGTTGCAGTCAAAACCACCACCGCCACAGTCAAAAGGCATCACCCCCTGCAATCATCCACCGTGGCCTCATTCACGAAGTCAGGAAATGAAAAGAAAAACGGCTTTTTCTTTTGCATTTCGCTCGACTTTTCGTAACTTTGCCGAAAAATAAAGCTGGGCAGCCCTGCCGGGGCAAAAACGCTGACGCGCTTCTTTGCGTTGCTACCCACAGGGCACAGCCTTGCAGCAGTCATTTCCAATAAACAGCCCGAAATGAAAATGAATTACGACGTAGTGGTGATTGGCGGTGGCCATGCCGGCTGCGAGGCGGCCTGTGCCGCCGCCAACATGGGGGCCAGGACGCTCCTCGTCACCATGGACATGAACAAGATTGCACAGATGTCGTGCAACCCCGCCGTGGGAGGCATCGCCAAGGGTCAGATAGTACGCGAAATCGACGCCCTGGGCGGTCAGATGGGCCTGGTCACCGACCAGACCACCATACAGTTCCGGATGCTCAACATAGGCAAGGGACCCGCCGTGTGGAGCCCACGCGCTCAATGCGACCGAGGGAAGTTCATCTGGGCGTGGCGATCGGTGCTCGACCACACGCCCAACTTGGACATCTGGCAGGACCAAGCCTGCGAACTGCTCACGGAGCCTGGCCCCAAGCCCCACGTAGCAGGGGTGAGGACCATCTGGGGGGCCGAGATTTACGCCCGCTGTGTGGTGATTACGGCAGGCACATTCCTCAACGGACTGCTACACATAGGCCGCAAAATGATTCCCGGCGGACGCATTGCCGAGCCGGCAGTGGCCCATTTCACCGAGAGCATCACCCGCCACGGCATACGTTCGGCACGCATGAAGACGGGTACGCCCGTGCGCATAGACCGACGCAGCGTGGACTTCAGCTATCTGATAGAACAGCCGGGGGAAGACCGTCCCTACGGCTTCTCTTACATGGATAAAACGGAGCGCACTCCCCTACCCCAGCTGTCCTGCTGGACGTGCAACACCAACGCTGCCGTTCACGAGACGCTGCGCTCGGGACTGGCCGACTCGCCACTCTACAACGGACAGATACAGTCTATAGGCCCGCGCTACTGCCCCTCAATAGAAACGAAGCTCGTCACCTTCCCCGACCGTGAACAGCACCCGCTCTTCCTCGAACCCGAAGGCACGGACACGAACGAGATGTACCTGAACGGATTTTCCTCGTCGCTGCCCATGGAGGTGCAGATAGAGGCGCTGAAGAAGATGCCGGCCTTCAGAAACCTGAAGGTCTACCGACCAGGCTACGCCATAGAGTACGACTTCTTCGACCCCACACAGCTTACGCACTCGTTGGAATCGAAGATTATTGACGGACTCTTCATGGCCGGACAGGTAAACGGCACGACGGGCTACGAGGAGGCCGCCGGACAGGGTCTGGTGGCTGGAATCAACGCCGCGCTGCGGTGCGGTGGAACCGAAATATTCGTGATGCACCGCGACGAGTCCTACATCGGCGTGCTCATTGATGACCTCGTGACGAAAGGGGTGGACGAGCCCTACCGCATGTTTACCTCGCGGGCAGAATATAGAATACTGCTACGCCAGGACGATGCCGACCGCCGACTGACGGAGAAGAGCTACAAGCTGGGGCTCGCCACGCGAGAACGCTACGACTGGTGGCTGGAGAAGAAACAGGCGGTCGAAGAAATCGAAGAATTTTGCAATACATTCCCCATTAAGGCGAAGGAGATAAACCCCGCACTGGAACATCTTGGCACCACGCCGCTACAGTTCGGCGTGAAGCTGGAAGACCTTATCGCCCGGCCACAGCTGAACTTTGCCAATCTTTCGGACTATATCCCCCAGCTGAAGGAACTGTTGGAAAAGCTACCGAACCGCAACGAGGAAATTGCCGAAGCCGCCGAAATACGCATCAAATACCAAGGCTACGTCGAGCGCGAGCGCCAGGTGGCCGAAAAGATGCACCGGCTGGAGAACATCCGCATAAAGGGCCACTTCGACTACAACACGCTGCAGTCCCTATCCACCGAAGCACGACAGAAGCTCACGCGCATAGACCCCGAAACACTCGCACAGGCCAGCCGAATTCCAGGCATCTCGCCCAGCGACATCAACGTGCTGCTGGTCCTCATGGGACGGTAACGCTTTCCCTGTTCCACGTGAAACAAAACATTCGCAAAACCCCATAAACACTAAGAAAATGAACAACCAAGTATTGCTGGACAACCTCCGTTGCATCCCCGATTTTCCAAAAAAAGGAATTAACTTCCGCGACGTTACGACACTCTACAAAAGTGCCGAGTGCCTACAAATCATGCTCGACGAACTCTACGAGCTGTATAAGGACAAAGGCATCACTAAGATTGTGGGCATAGAGAGCCGAGGGTTCATCATGGCCTCGGCCTTGGCAGCACGTCTGCACTGCGGCATCGTCCTTGCCCGCAAACCAGGCAAGCTACCCTCAACGGTCATCAAGGAATCGTTCTCGAAGGAGTATGGCGTCGACACCATCGAAATGCACCTCGACTCTATCAACGAGAACGACGTGGTGCTTATCCACGATGACCTACTTGCAACGGGAGGAACAGCCAAGGCAGCCTACAAGCTGGTGCAGCACTTCCACCCCAAGAAAACCTACATGAACTTCATCATCGAAATAAAGGACGAGGGCCTGCACGGCCGCGACCTCTTCGAAGGAATAGAGCTGACCACGCTAATGACTATCTAACGTTCCACGTGGAACAAAACCGAGTGAAACACCGATAAACAAAGGGGAATGACGAAAGAAGAGAACGAGAAACGGTTGGCCTATCTAAAGAGCATCGTGGCCCGTCTGCCAGACAAACCGGGCAGCTATCAGTTCTACGATGACCAGCACACTATAATATATGTAGGTAAGGCCAAGAACCTCAAGGCCCGCGTATCAAGCTATTTCCACACGGAGGTGGACCGCTACAAGACGAAGGTGCTCGTCAGCAAGATACACGACCTGAGCTACACCGTCGTGAATAGCGAGGAGGACGCGCTGCTGCTGGAGAACGAGCTAATCAAGAAGTACAACCCGCGCTACAACGTGCTGCTGAAGGACGGTAAGACCTATCCCAGCATCTGCGTAACCAACGAACACCTACCCCGCATCTTCAAGACGCGAACTATCAATAAGAAGTGGGGAACCTACTATGGCCCCTACTCCCACATAGGGTCGATGCAGACAGTGCTCGAGCTCATCAAGAAGCTCTATCATCCCCGCTCCTGCAAAATGCCCATAACGAAGGAAGGCATCGAGGGCAAGAAATACCAGGTCTGTCTGGAGTATCACATCAAGAACTGCGGCGGGCCTTGCGTCGGTAAACAGTCATACGAGGACTACCAAGAGAATATCCGTCAGGCCCGGGAGATTCTGAAAGGCAACACCCGCCAGGTGCTTCGTGACATGAAAGAGCAGATGCTACAGCTGGCCGAGGAGCTACGCTTTGAGGAGGCCGAGCTGTTGAAGAGGAAATACCAGCTCATAGAGTCGTTCGTGAGCAAGAGCGAAGTGGTGAGCCACACCATCAACAACGTCGATGTCTTCACCATCACCAACGACGAAAATATTGCCTACATCAACTTCATCCACGTGGCCAACGGAGCCATCAACCAGTCGTTCACCTTCGAGTTCAAGAAACGACTCAACGAGACCGAGGAAGAGCTGTTGCAGTTAGGCATAGTTGAGATGAGAAAGCGCTTCAAAAGCAATTCTAAAGAGGTCGTTGTGCCCTTCGACCCACAGCTGGAACTGGAGGGAGTGAAGTTCATCATTCCCGAACGGGGGGACAAAAAGACGCTGTTAGAGCTGTCGGAAATGAACGGCAAACAGTACAAAATCGACCGTCTGAAACAAGCCGAGAAGCTCAATCCAGAGCAAAAACAGGTGCGCCTGATGAAGGAATTGCAGGAGAAATTAGGCATGGAAAAGATGCCCTACCAGATAGAGTGTTTCGACAACTCCAACATCTCCGGCACTGACGCCGTAGCCGCCTGCGTGGTGTTCAAGAGCATGAAACCAAGCAAGCAGGACTACAAGCGCTACAACATCAAGACCGTAGTAGGTCCCGACGATTACGCCTCGATGAAGGAGGTCGTACACCGCCGCTACACGCGCCTCCTGGCCGAAGAGCAACCCCTACCCGACCTCATCATTGCCGACGGCGGAAGAGGGCAGATGGAGGTCATACGCGAGGTAATTCAAGACGAGCTGAACCTCGATATTCCTATTGCGGGACTGGCCAAGGACAATCGCCACCGCACCAACGAGCTGCTTTACGGCTTCCCGCCGAAGGTGATTGGACTGAAAACCAACTCCGAACTATTCCACGTACTGACCCATATACAGGACGAGGTACACCGATTTGCCATCACTTTCCACCGTGAAAAGCGCTCCAAACGCGCCCTACATTCAGAGCTGAACGACATCAAAGGCATCGGTCCGAAGTACAGCGACAAGCTACTCAGCGAGCTCAAATCGGTAAAGAAAATCAAGGAAGCAAGCCTCGAAGAACTAACCGCCGTGGTCGGCAAGGCGAAGGCCGAGATAGTCTACCAGCACTTTCATGAATGAATCGTTTGGCCAATTCAAAATAATATCGTAACTTTGCAAGCAAAACAGAACTGAAATGAGAGCAGTCATACAAAGAGTAAGCCATGCCAGCGTCACCATCGCGGGAGCCGTCAAGTCAGAAATAGACCAGGGATTCCTCATCCTGCTGGGCATTTGCGATGAAGATAACACGGAGGACGTAGAGTGGCTGGTGAAGAAAATAGCCAACCTGCGGGTGTTTGACGACGAGAACGGAGTGATGAACCGCTCCATCATCGAGAAAGAATGCAACTGCCTGGTAGTCAGTCAATTCACCCTCTACGCCAGCTATAAAAAGGGCAATCGGCCGTCGTGGTTCCGCGCTGGTAGTCACGAGCACTCCATCCCCCTCTACGAAGCCTTCTGCCAACAGCTTTCACAAACCATCGGCAAGACGGTGGGCACGGGAGAGTTCGGCGCCGACATGAAGGTGGAACTGCTCAACGACGGGCCTGTAACCATCTGTATGGACACAAGAAACAAGGAGTAACATGACGATAAAAGAAGCACAACAGACTGTAGACCAATGGATTAGAGAATATGGCGTACGCTATTTCTCAGAACTGACCAACATGGCCGTACTGACCGAAGAGGTGGGTGAACTGGCTCGCGTCATGGCCCGCAAATATGGCGACCAAAGCTTCAAAGAGGGCGAAAAGGAGAATCTGGGCGACGAGATGGCCGACGTGCTGTGGGTGCTCATCTGCCTGGCCAACCAGACGGGTGTAGACCTGACCGAAGAGTTCAAGAAGAACCTGGAGAAAAAGACCCACCGCGACTCGCTCAGACACATAGGCAACCCGAAGCTGCGCGCATAGCGCCCAGAGGGTCCACCGGACTTTGAACAATCGCATCTAAAAGAGCAAAAATTAACCCTAAATCACTATCTATATGACAGAGAAAAAAGACCACTGCGAGTGCGGTCACGAGCACCATCACGCACTCCCCACGAGCCGCATAGAAGAGGCTCTGAAGAAGTACAATCTCGACATCAGCGACGCCGAAGTGAGCGAGGCTGTGAAGAAGATTATCGCCGAGAAAGTACACGAGAACGACACGCCCGAGGTGAAGCGTTTCCTCATGGGCAGCGTGGAACTGACCACCCTGAAGACCACCGACAGCGACGAGAGCGTGCTGGCCTTCACCGAGAAAGTGAACCAGTTTGAAGAGGCCTACCCCACCCTACCCCACGTGGCTACCATCTGCGTCTATCCGCGCTTTGCCAAGATCGTGAGCGAGACGTTGGAGGTAGACGGCGTTGAAATAGCCTGTGTATCAGGCAGTTTCCCCAGCAGCCAGTCGCTCATCGAGGTAAAGACCATCGAGACGTCGCTGGCCATCAAGGACGGAGCTACAGAGATTGACATCGTGCAACCCGTAGGAGCCTTTCTCTCAGGCGATTACGATACCGTCGTCGACGAGATTCAGCAGCAGAAGGAAGCCTGTGGCGACCACGACATGAAGGTCATTCTGGAGACGGGTTGCCTGAAGACCGCCAAGAACATCAAGACGGCCTCGATACTGGCCATGTATGCCGGCGCCGACTACATAAAGACGTCTACGGGCAAGCTGGAGCCAGCCGCCACACCGGAGGCAGCCTACGTCATGTGTCAGGCCATCAAAGAGTACTACGACGAGACAGGCATCCAGATAGGTTTCAAGCCCGCCGGCGGACTGAACAGCGTGATGGATGCCCTCATCTATTACACCATCGTGAAAGAAGTGCTGGGCGAGAAATGGCTCACTAACAAGTGGTTACGACTAGGCACTTCACGCTTGGCAAACATGCTGCTGAGTGAAGTCGTAGGGAAGGAAACGAAGTTCTTCTAATAGTTTCGCTCCATCACATAGTCGAGATAGGCGGTCAAAGCATCGCGTATCTCGGCTTTTTTGATGGTGGACACATATTCCTGCGCCTTTGCACGGTAGTCCATCATCGCCTGCTCGGCATATTCAATACCTCCCTGCTGCTTGGTAAACTCCACTAAAACAGCGATTTCATCGCTATTGATAGTGCCTGCCTTTACCTTCCGCGCCAGGTTGGCCATCGACTCGTAGGAACTGTTGTTCAGGGCGTAGATGATGGGCAACGTCAGCTTACCCTCGGCCATGTCGTTGCCTGTAGGCTTGCCAATGGCCTTCGAGTCGAAATAGTCGAAGATGTCGTCACGAATCTGGAAGATGATGCCGATGTTCTGACCAAACTGTCCAGCCAGTTTGACCTCCTCCTGCGAGGCACCACCCGAGAGGGCTCCAATGGCAGCGCAAGCCTCGAAGAGGGCTGCTGTCTTCTGCTTAATCACCTGATAGTAAACGTCTTCCGAAATCTCCTGATTGCGGATATTCGAGAGCTGCAAAATCTCGCCCGAGGCCAGCGTGCGACCTAACTGTGCCAGGCTTTCCACGATACGCTGGTTGCCGGTATAGGCCACGTGAAGCAGCGCCGTGGAGAGGATGTAGTCGCCCACGAGGACCGACACCTTATTATTATAGGTGGCATTGACCGAAGGCTGGCCCCGTCGCTCACCGCTCTCGTCCACCACATCGTCATGAACGAGCGATGCCGTGTGCAGCAGTTCCAAGCCGATGGCGCTGTGCTGCGTCACCTGGGTCACCTCGCTGTAATTCTTGGCCACAAGCATCATCAGAATGGGGCGCATACCCTTTCCCATGCGCTGCCTGATGTGGTTCAGCACCTCAGAAAGGAGGCCGTCGGTATGAGAGAGCGATTCCTGAAACAAGCGTCTAAAGGTCTCAAATTCAGGTTCTATCGGTCGTTTAATAAGCGATAAAGGGTCCATAATGCAGAAATTTGTTACAAAAGTAGTGAAAAAATTGCAGTATTCGGAATTTTTTTAGTAATTTTACACGAAAATTGCTAAAACTATGGACAAACTATTCCTACTTGACGCTTACGCACTCATTTATCGTTCCTATTACGCCTTTATAAAGAGCCCGCGCATCAACTCCAAGGGACTGAACACATCGGCCATCATCGGCTTCGTGAACACACTGCAGGAGGTGATTGAAAAGGAGAAGCCGACGTACCTCGGCGTGGCCTTCGACCCCCACGGCCCCACGTTTCGCAGCGAGGCTTTCCCAGCCTATAAGGCACAGCGCGAGAAGACTCCCGAGGACATTACCCTCGCCGTGCCCATCATCAAGGACCTGCTAAAGGCCTATCGTATTCCGGCCATTCAGGTGGACGGCTACGAGGCCGACGACATCATCGGGACGCTGGCCCGCCGATTCAGCGAAGGTCAGGAAGCCGATGGAATCGAGGTTTTTATGCTAACGCCCGATAAGGATTACGGCCAATTAGTGAGCGACCGCGCCAAAATCTACCGACCGCGTCACGGTGGCGGTTACGAGGTGATGGGCCCCAAGGAGGTCTGCGAGAAGTATGGACTCCCCCACCCTACCCTCGTCATCGACCTCCTGGCACTCATGGGCGACTCGGCCGACAACTTCCCCGGCTGCCCCGGCGTGGGAGAAAAGACGGCAACGAAGCTCATCAACGACTTCGGGTCGGTTGACGAACTACTGAAACGCACCAACGAACTAAAAGGCGCACTGAAGAAAAAAGTGGAAGAACACGTCGACGACATCCGCATGAGCTATTTCCTCGCAACGATAAAAACCGACGTCCCCACAGACGTGACGCTCGAGTCACTCCGCATGACCGAACCCGACGAGGCCGAACTGACAAAAATCTTCACCGAACTGGAGTTTAAGAGCCTTGCCAACCGTGTTCTTAAAAAACCTGAAACAAAACCAAAAACTGCTAACGCACAGCTCTCTCTCTTCGACGAAAATCCGACCGACGGGAAGGAAAGCCCAGAATTTTCGAGTTTTGAGACCCTTAAAACGACCCCACACGAATACAAACTCGTTGAAAATGAGCAGGAAATGCGTCAGCTTTGTGACTTTTTCTTTACAAAGGAAATTCTCTGTTTAGACACGGAGACCACTTCCACCCACCCTATCGAGGCCGAACTGGTCGGTTTGAGCTTCGCCGTGGAGCCTCACAAGGCATTTTACGTGCCCATTCCGGCCAACCGTGAAGAAGCCTTAAAAATTCTTGAAATATTCAAACCTCTCTACGAATCGCCCCAAATTCTGAAGATTGGGCAGAACCTGAAGTACGATTTAGAAGTTTTAAGAAACTATAACATACGGTTGCAAGGCCCTATGTGGGACACGATGATAGCCCACTACCTCATCCAACCCGAGCTGCGCCACAACATGGACTTCATGGCCGAGGCCTACCTCGGCTACAAGACCGTTCACATAGACGAGCTGATAGGTCCGCGCGGAAAGAACCAGCGCTCCATGCGCGACCTCTCCCCTACCCTGGTCTATGAGTATGCCTGCGAGGATGCCGACATCACCCTCCAGCTGAAAGACAAGCTGGAACCCGAACTGAAGCGGCTGGAGTGCGAGCGACTATTCTACGACATCGAGATGCCGCTCATGCCAGTACTGGCCGAGATGGAGATGAACGGCGTGGTGCTCGACACGGAGTCGCTCGCCCAAACGTCAAAACTTTTGACAGCACGTATGAACGACATCGAGGCCCACATCTACGAGCTGGCCGGCGAGCAGTTCAACATCTCGTCGCCAAAGCAGGTAGGAGACATTCTCTTCGCCAAGATGAAGATTATAGAGAAACCCAAGAAGACCAAGACGGGACAATACGTGACCAGCGAGGAGGTGCTGACGCAACTGGCCCCGAAGCATGAGATTGTGTCTGAGATACTGGCTTTCAGAGGATTAAAGAAGCTGCTTTCGACCTACATCGACAATCTTCCACAGCTCATCAACCGGCGAACGGGCCACATACACACCTCGTTTAACCAGTGCGTCACGGCTACAGGCCGTCTCTCGTCGAGCGACCCCAACCTACAGAACATCCCCGTGCGTGGTGAAGACGGCAAAGAGATACGCAAGGCGTTTGTAGCCGAGCCCGGTTGTCAATTTTTTTCGGCAGACTACAGTCAGATAGAGCTTCGCGTGATGGCTCACCTGTCGCAAGACGAGAACATGATTCGCGTGTTCACCGAGGGCCACGATCTACACGCCGCCACCGCCGCCACCATCTACAAGAAGCCCATCGGCGAGGTGAGCCGCGACGAGCGCACCAAGTCCAAGCGTGCCAACTTCGGTATCATCTATGGCATCACCGTCTTTGGCTTGGCCGAGCGTCTTGACATCAGCCGCGAGGAAGCCCGCCAGCTCATCGACGGCTTCTTCGAGACATTCCCCCGCGTGAAGGACTACATGGAGCGGGCGAAGGCCGAGGCCCGTCAGAAGGGGTACGTGGAGACGCTCTTCGGCCGCCGACGCTATCTGCCCGACATCAACAGCGGCAACGCCACCGTGCGCGGCTTTGCCGAGCGCAACGCCATCAACGCACCCATACAGGGCACGGCGGCCGACATCATCAAGGTGGCCATGATACGCATCCACGAGCGGTTCCAGCGCGAGGGCATCAGAAGCAAGATGCTGCTGCAGGTACACGACGAACTGAACTTCTCGGTCTACCCGGAAGAGCACGATAGGGTAGGGGAGATAGTGGTCCAGGAGATGCAGAACGCCCTGCCGCTGAGCGTGCCCCTGGTGGCCGACAGCGGGTGGGGCGACAACTGGCTGGAGGCCCACTAACCGCCTGAAAACAGGGTTTGAGCCGTCCGGACTATGACTTTGAACTATCCAAACCCAGGGGTTGAACTATCCAAACTCTGAGACCCTGACAACCATTGGGCCGGAAGACCTATAAATATCCCCGAATCGTTTGGCGGTTCGGGGATTCTTTTGTATCTTTGCAGCGCACAAGTAGGAGGCGACGTGTCCCACGTCGCAACAACCTGCCGGATTGCGACGTGGGACACGTCGCCTCCTACTGCAGCATTAGTTATAAGAAGCGAGCTAACCGTAAATTGGAAATAAATAGTAAATCAGTAAATCGAAAATAGACAAGATGGGCATATTCATTAATAAGGGTAACGAAGGATTCCGCCAGATACGCAACTCGGAGTACGTGGACAAGTCGGGGCTGATAGCCGTGGTGAACAAGACGCTGTTCACGCAGCAGAAGATGAGCTGCGTGACGCGCTGCCGCCGCTTCGGCAAATCGATGGCGGCCATGATGCTGGCTGCCTACTACGACCACTCGTGCGACTCGCGCAGCCTCTTCCAGGACCTCCAGATAGCCGGCAACCCCACGTTTGAGGAGCATCTGAACAAGTACCCCGTCATCTATGTGGACATGACCAGCTTCACCTCCAATTGTACCGACGATGGCATAGTGAAAGCATTTCAAGAGAAACTCATCATGGACATCAGCGCGGCCTATCCGCAGGTGGCATACCACGAGGGCGACCACCTGATGGAGTACTTGCAGCGGATAGTCGCCGCCACGGGCGACCGCTTCATCATGATCATCGACGAGTGGGATGCCGTCTGCCGCTTCTTCGAGGACAAGCCTGAGGCCATGGACAGCTATCTCGAGCTGCTACGTCGCATGTTCAAGGACGTCTCGGCGGTCGACGTGTTCGCCGGGGTCTACATGACGGGAATCCTGCCCATCAAGAAGTACAACACGCAGTCGGCGCTCAACAATTTCGAGGAGTACTCCATGGTGTCGCCGGGCAGCATGGCCCAGTTTTTCGGCTTTACCAAGGAAGAGGTGCGCCAGCTGGCCGGGCGTCACGCCATGGACTTCGACGAGTTGGAGAAATGGTACGACGGCTACCTGATAGGGCCGCAGCCATCGATGTTCAACCCCAACTCGGTGATGACGGCCATCAGGAAAAACTGGTGCGACGACTACTGGGGCAAGACGGGGGCCACCAACGCCGTCTCCACCTACATACAGCTGAACTATGAGGGTCTGAAGGACGACATCACCCGCATGATTGCCGGCGAGCGCTGCGACGTGGAGCCAAGGGGCTTCAACAACG
Organism: uncultured Prevotellaceae bacterium; assembly: GCA_946644025.1. Next base: position 36,280 of record CAMPCG010000002.1, read on the forward strand.
ACCTGACGCAGATAAACACCCGCGACGACGTACTCACCGTGCTCATACACCTGGGCTACCTGAGCTATGACCGCCGCACGAAGGAGTGCTACATACCAAACATGGAGGTGATGCAGGAGATGGAGAACGCCATACGCGAAAGCAAGTGGAAAGAGGTGACCCGCGCCCTCGAGCAGTCGAAGCGCCTCCTCGAGTGCACCCTGCGCGGCGACGAACAGACGGTGGCACGCATGGTGGGAGAGGCCCACACGGCAAACGCCAGCCTCATCAAGTACAGCGACGAGAACTCCATGGCCTGCGTGCTCGCCATAGCCTACTACTACGCCCACGGCGACTACATCTTCCACCGCGAGTACCAGACGGGCACAGGCTTTGCCGACCTGGTGCTCATGCCGCGAAAGAACGTGCAGAAGCCAGCCGTCGTCGTGGAGCTGAAGTACGGCCACTCCACCAGTGAGGCCATGACACAGATAAAAGACCGACATTACACCGACAAGGTGGCCGAGTACACCGGCGACATACTCCTCGTGGCCGTCAGCTACGACCGCGAGACGAAGGTACACCAGTGCCAGATAGAGCGGTGGCACAAAGAGTGAGGCTCAATATAACCGCTCAGTCACAGTCACAGTATCAGTTCTTTTTTGACACTGATTGGACTGATTGGACTGATTGGACTGTGCTGTCGCCGCATAGGGCGGCTGTAGCCGCTCCCCTACACTAGTCTTTATACACATCTTGTTAGCGGCAGCAATATGCCGGAGGCATCAGATAAGGGTAGCCAGCCATACAGCCGTGCCGTAGGTACGGCGAAATGGCTGGTATGGCGGGATATGGCGCAGCTG
>CAMPCG010000003.1 GCA_946644025.1 uncultured Prevotellaceae bacterium
ATAGTAGTCCAAAGCACACTTGACATAGCCTTTTCTTTTATCATAGTTGCCATATCTTTGTTTACAACGGGTTTTTTTACAAATATTTTCTACCAACCTTTGTGCTGCGGACAGCCAGCGTCAGCGACACAGAGACAATGGTTGTTATCACAATGCCAACCCAAGGGAGCAAGTAAGTGCCAGCAACTGTTGGCAGCTCTGTGTACCTGTACAGATAGACAAGTATGAACTGATGGAATACATAGACGCCATAGCCGCAGACACCAACTTTCAGAATGAAGCTCCCGATAGCATGGCTGATACAATACCTTGCAGCCGACAGGTAGAGTGCTATAATACCCGACCAGCCCAACAGGGCTTTGAAGATAGTGTTGAATTCATTGATACTGGCTCTTAAGAGCGTACTCGTGACCGATACTTTCAGTTCTGTCATCTTCAGCATAGCTAAATTAAGAACGATAAAGAACACGAAAAAGATGAGCCACGACAGGACAATATTCTTCTGTGTAGCCTTGCTTTTCAGCTTGTCCGAGTATTGCCAAAACAGTCCTCCCCCATAGAAGAACATCATGTAGTACAGCGGTTTATGAAGATTAAGCGGTAAATGAATTATCGACACGAGCATCATCAAGGCCAGCAATGCGATGCAAAAAGACCGTCTGACCTTATTGGTAATCAACAAATATTGTATTAGGAAGCAATAGAACAGACATGGAAGATACCATAAATGTCCTACACCACCAAGAATCTTCGTAACCGCATTTGCAGCTCCCGTATATTTTCCAAAACACAACAGATAAGCGATACTGAAGATAAAACTTGGAATGAGCAGTCGCTGTATCTTGGATGTCAGCAAGGAAGAAAAATTGTCAAACTTCTTGCGCTCCACTACCTGAAAGGTAAAAATGTAGCCAGAGATAAAGACAAATCCTTCTAAACGAAAAGCCCTTGACAGGAATCCGAGCCAGCGATAAGTCTCAACCTCCTGAATGCCGTCAGGCATGGACCATGTGCCGACATAAGGCGCAAATGCGTGATAAGAAACTAATAAGACCAATAGTATTGGCCTCATGAATGATACTTCATTTAGCCATACTTTTGTGCCTTGTTTCTTCGCTTTATTCATGTTGTTTTATGTTTTGCGCTTGACATGACTCACAGTGAGTCATTTCTCTGTGTGAAATGAATCACATCCCCCAGACCATGATGGGCTTTCCCTGATACTCGTAGGGCTTGTGCCAGATGCGCTCGTCCCACGTCTTTTCCTTTGTGCGGTCGAAGATGATGAGGTGGCCCTCGTCTATGCTGCCGGCGGTGTCCATATAGTCGGCGGTCTGCCGCAGTCCTTCGTCGATGACCGTCTCTATTGCGCCGCGCTTGATTTTAAGTTCCAGCACGATGCGCTGCACGGGGCCTCCGTAGCCGTCGGTCAGGGGCTTGCGGATGAGCAGGTCGGTGCGGCGGCGTCCCAGGCCGTATTCGCGGTCGATGTAGCCACCGCCGTTTACTATCCTCTGTAGGAAGGCCTGCAGGAGCAGTTGCGGACCGGCCTCGGCGTAGTCGAACTTCTGAATCCACGAGTCGGCATTCTGGCGGAAGAACTGCTGGAAGTCCAGGAGCAGTTTTTCCATGTTGATGCTGTTGTCGGGATTCTGGTACCACTGCGGCTGCTGCAACAACCGCTGCTGGGTGCTGGCGGTTAGTTCGCGCGGGATAATCTCACGGTAGATAGCATTGGAGATGCGTATCGGCTTGCCGCGCTCCTTGACAACCAGTCCCATGTCCTTGACATAGAGGATGTCCTCGTCGCTCATATTGTCCTCGTCAACATCCTCGCTGTTGGCCAGTATGGGCTCTATGACGCGCTTGACGCGCGGCTCCTTCAGCTTGTCGATGAGGATGTCGATGTGGGTGTCGCGGCGATAGATAATCTGCTCCTGCGCACGGTAGATCATCTCGGGGATGATGCGCACCGAGCGGTCGCGGTTCTCCCTGATTTCGTAGGTCACTTCGTTGCCCAAAGCGTTCACCAGCCAAGGCTGTCCCTCGGTGGCCTCCCATATCATAGGGAAGCAGGCCTCGTCGAACTCCTGGCCTGTCTCGTCGGTATGCTGCTGGTAGAGCTGGCGTATCTCTTCAGGCGTGAAGTTGCCTAATCGCAATGATTTTGCCTTGATATTGAAGGCCGACCCTCCGGTGATGATGTCCTGGTTGGAGAGCACGATGCGGTAGTCGCGCACATCGCGCACGCCGCAGAGCACGATGCTGTTGGGGAAGGCTCCAGGGCGGTTGGCATAGCCGGAGCGTATCTGGCGCAGGACGCTCACCAGCGAGTCGCCCACCAGGGCGTCAATCTCGTCGATGAAGAGCACCAGCGGTTTGTCGAGCGACTCGCACAGCCTGCGCAGGAACGTGGCGAGCATGGCATCCTCGCCCTCGTCCTGCACGCTGTTTCGGGCGTTGCGTGCAAGGTCGTTTTTCAAGATCAGCCTCGCTTCTTCCGCCAGGGTGTCAACGGTGGACTTCACCACGCTCTTGACGTTGTTGCGCGAAGCCTGTCCGCCCTCCACGTTGGCATAGACGGCGATATAGTCGCCCTGCTTGTTCAGGTAGTCGCGCAGGGCCAGCATACACGACGTCTTGCCCGTCTGGCGGGGGGCATGAAGCACGAAGTACTTCTCCTGCCGGATGAGCATGAGAATGTCTTCAAGGTCGAACCGGCTCAGCGGGTCGATGGTATAGTTCATGCTTGGGCGGTTGGGCCCTGCAGTATTGAAAAATCGTTCCATGCTATTTCTTCATTAACGGTCTGTTGATGCCACTTATCTCGACTTTTCGGCTGCAACTTCGCCCTCCTGCAGCGCGCGGGCCTCGTCGTCGGTGAGGTAGCGCAGCTGGTTGCGGTGAACGTCGACGATGGCGGCAGCCTGGCTGTCGCTGATGGTCAGTACGACGCAACGCATTCCGTGGACGCGCTTGATGCGGCCCACCACACCGGCAAACTGGCCCTCGATAATCTGTACGGCCTGGCTTGGCTTGATGGCGTACTGCAAGTCGCGGAAAAAGATGATGTTTTCATTTTCCGATTCGGCGATACGACGGTAGTCATCCATCACCTTGTCGTAGATGTAGACCACCTCATCGCGCCGGTTGTACTTCTCGTCGTAGGCGGGGTGCATGACGAAGCGGAGCGGCTCAAACAGTTCCAGGTTGCTCTTGAGCTTCACGAGATGGCTGAAGGTGCTGCGCACGAAGATAAAGTTGAGCAGGTAAGGTGCGAAGTCCATCTTCGTCATGCTCACCTTGATAAAGCGTACGGGAGCGTATGCCTCTAACAGGATGTTGTCCTTGGCCAGTAGCTGCTTTTGTTCCTCCAGTCGCTCCAGCATCAGGGTCAGGCGCGAGAAGCTCGAGTGGCGGATTCGCATCGGAAACCAGTGTAGCTCGTTCTCGTCAATCATCTGGCGCAACCATGTTCCGTGGCAGCGGGCTTCCTGACGATGCCACTTAGTTTCAGCAAGGCATACTTCTTGGGGTCACCACATTTAATTAATGCGGAGGCTATGGTGTGTGTTGGTCCTATTACCATCGCCATCAATGTACTGTGACCCAATGACATTTGCGGGCGATTCGTTCTGTTGTCCTATAAAGGACAAGAACGTTTCTTTCGGGGTGCAAAGGTACAAAAAAAAGTGGAAAAGATCCCTTTCGAACAATAAATTTCTATATCAATTACCTTATTAATGACATTTTTTGCTGATTTTGCAACATTATTTGCTGATTTTGTTACTCGCCCCCTTCGGTCTCCTTGAATCCCCACAGCCGCCCTGATGATGGGAAAGAGCCGTTGAAAGGTTGTCTTTGCCCGTATTTTAAATATGGAAAGGGCGGAGGCAATCTTGAAACACTGTCAGTGTTTTGACTTTTTCGGAAAATAATGGCCGACGGTCAATGACTAATGGTTAATGACGAAAGTACAGCCCCCTACCCCACTGCCGGGACTATGCGTATTTTTTTGTCATAATAATGCACAATAGTATGACATTTGTTAAGAAAAACGCCCGAAATGTCTACTTTTTATTATATTATTTGGTAATTTAAGTACTTTTTCATACTTTTGCGGCCAAATTGCCTTCTTGGGTTAAGAAGATTGGATTAAGACGGACACAATAATTATATATATAGAACTAACTTTTATAACTTAACTAACAACATTAACTAACAAAAACGAGAGAGTTTTATGGAAAGAAAACGAATCATGACTCTGGTTGCGATGCTCTTCCTGCTTGTGGGAGGAGTGTTCTCGCAGACTAAGGTGAATGGTATCGTGGTCTCGCAGGACGACGGGCAGCCCGTGGTGGGTGTGTCCGTCCTTGTTGTGGGCACCAACACCGGTACCGTGACAGGCTCTGACGGACGGTTCTCGCTGACCGTTCCCGAAGGCAGGAAGATGCTGCGCATCTCGTATGTGGGCATGGAGACCCTTGAGGTGAGCGCCCGTCCGCAGATGCGCATCGTGCTTCGCTCAGGCGACACCAGCCTGGACGAGATTGTGGTGACGGCCATGGGCATCAGCCGCCAGCAGAAGACGCTGGGCTACTCGGCCCAGACGCTCGACAACGACGAGCTGACGGTGGGCCGCGTGACCGACGTTACCTCGGCCCTGGCCGGAAAGGTGGCCGGTGTGCAGATTAACACCACGTCGACCGACCCGGGACAGGCCAACTCGGTCATCATCCGCGGTATCAGCTCTATCAACAACAGCAACCAGCCGCTCTACGTCGTCGACGGTGTTCCCCTGCAGCAGACCACCTTCTCGGGCACTCAGAAGGGGCAGGACGAGTTCCAGAACGCCGTGGGCGGTATCTCGAGCATCAACCCCAACGACATTGAGACCATGACCGTGCTCAAGGGTGCCGCCGCAACGGCCCTCTACGGCAGCCGCGCCGCCAACGGTGTCATCATGATTACCACCAAGAGCGGCAAGCGACAGGGGGTACGCAACTTCCAGATCAGCTACGACGGCAGCGTGCAGTGGCGCAGCGTCTCCACACTGCCCAAGTTCCAGAACCGCTTCGGACAGGGATGGAACGGCACCCAGACGTTCATCGAGAACGGCTCGTGGGGTCCTGAGTTCGACGGCTCCACGCAGGTCTACGGACCCATCTGGAACAACCAGCAGCTCATACACACATACGAGGCACTGGAGGACAACATCAAGGACTTCTACAAGACGGGCGTGTCAAACACCCACAGCGTGTCGCTCAACGGTGTGTCGGAGGACAACAAGATGACCTACTACCTGAGCTACGGCTACACCAACGACAACGGTATCATTCCCGGCGACAAGGACACCTACACGCGCAACACGCTGGCCTTCCGCGGCAGCTACCAGGCCACCGACTGGTTCAAGCTCTCGTCGAGCGTGAACTTCTCCACGTCGGAGACCAACACCGTGGGCACCTACCAGGGAACGTCGATGATCGACGGTATACTGGAGTTCCCCCGCGACCTCTCGCTCGTAGACCGACAGGACCTGAGCAGCCCCTTCAACACCCCCGAGGCATGGTACACGCCCTACGGCATCACCAACCCCTACTGGGCCATTGAGAACAACTACAACAAGAACGACGCCAAGCAGCTCTTCGGAAAGATTCAGGCCGACATCACGCCCATCAAGCAGCTCACGCTGACCTACCGCTTCGGCTTCGACTACACCGACTACGACCACAAGCTGGGCGTGCCCGAGATTGCACTCGACGACGCACTCATCAACGAGGACTACGGCTACGCACCCTCGAACATGAACCAGGCCGGATATGTCTCGACCACCTATCTGCGTAAGTACGAGCTGAACCACGACTTCCTGGCCAACTTCAAGGAGAAGTTCATCGACGGACGCCTCGACGTGAACCTCATGGCCGGCGTGAACATGAACGAGCGCTACGAGACACGCACCCGCAACCAGACCGACGGACTGACCTTCGGCACCGGCTTCTGGGACCTCTCCAACGGCGCCACGAAGACCGAAATCTTCGAGCGCCAGTGGAAGCGCCGCCAGGTGGGACTCTTCGGCGACCTCACCCTGGGATGGGACGAGATGCTCTTCCTCGACCTCACGGCCCGCAACGACTGGTCGTCGACCCTGCCCCTGGAGAAGAACAGCTACTTCTACCCCGGAGCAACGCTCAGCTGGATCTTCACCAACGTCATTCCCAAGAACGACATCCTCACCTTCGGAAAGGTGCGCGTGGCCTACGGTAAGACGGGTAACGACGCCGACGTGTACCAGGTCTACCCCCGCTACGCGCAGGGCTACAGCAACGGCTACTATGCCGCCGACCTGACCACCTTCCCCCTCAAGGGCATCAACGCCTTCCAGACGGCTGCCACCGCCGGAAGCACCAGCCTGAAGCCCGAGATGACCACCGAGTTTGAGGTCGGTCTGAACCTGGCCTTCTTCAACAACCGCATCAACATCGACGCCGCCTACTACAACCGTAAGACCGACGACCAGATCTTCACCCTCCCCGTAGACCCCGCCACGGGCTACTACTACATGGTGACCAACTTCGGTAAGGTGCGCAACCGCGGTATCGAGCTGCTCGTCAACACCGTACCCGTACAGACCAAGGACTTCCGCTGGGAGCTGGGCTTCAACTTCTCGAAGAACAGCAACAAGATTCTCTCCATGCCCGAGAGCCTCGAGGGAGGAATGGTGAACATCAACTACTTCTCCGCCGGTAACGACGCCATCTACATGCGTGCCGTCGAGGGTCTGCCCATGGGCGAGCTTTTCACCTATCTGCCCCAGTACACCGAGGATGGTAAGCTCATCGTCGGCGACAGCGGACAGCCACTGCTCACCGACGAAGTGAAGGACACTGGCAAGAACGTGAACCCCGACTGGATAGGCGGCGTCAACACCAGCCTCTCGTGGAAGGGACTCACCCTGAGCGCAGCACTCGATATCCGTAAGGGCGGCTGGATGTTCACACGTACGAAGAACCTCATGCAGTTCACCGGAAACGGAGAGGCAACGCTCTACAACGAGCGCCGCCCGTTCATCATCCCCAACTCGGTCTATGCCGACGGAACGGAGAACACCTCACCCATCTACCTGGCCAATAGCAGCTACCAGGACTATTTCGACAAATTCGGCGCCGCCGAGGGCGGAGAGTTCTACCTCATAGACCGCTCGTTCGTCAAGCTGCGCAACATCACGCTGGCCTACTCGCTGCCGAAGACGCTCGTCAACAGCATCTACCTGAGCGACATCACGCTTTCCGTCTTCGCCAACAACCTGTTCACCTGGACACACAAGTCCAACCGTTACATCGACCCCGAGACCTCGTCCTTCGGCAACGACCTGGAAGGTCTCTTCGGCGAACTCTACTCTAACCCTGCCTGCCGCAACTTCGGCTTCAATGTAGGTATCAAATTCTAAATGAAAGGAGGACATACCATTATGAAGAAAATAACAATTATATCATCGTTTGCCCTGGCACTGCTCGCCACCACGTCGTGCGACAGCTATCTCGACATTAACCAGGACCCCAACTCGCCCGCCGAGAGCAACATGACGACCAGCATCATGCTGCCCGCCGCCGAGATGAACCTCGCCGGCAGCTACGGCGACTTCTTGCGCATCACTGGCGGATACTACGCACAGCACTACGCACAGACCTTCGGCACATCGAACTACCTGGACTTCTCGCAGTTCAAGATGTCGCCGACACGCTCCAGCGGCACCTACGGCCAGCTCATGGCCCGCACGCTGAAGAACCTGGAGACCATACGCTCGCTGGCCGAGCAGAAGGAGGAATGGGGCAGCTACCTCGCCGCCACCACCCTGCGCGCCTTCACCTATCAGGCACTCGTAGACTGCTACGGAGAGGTGCCCTTCTCTGAGGCTTTCAACGTGAGCATCTCCTCGCCGAAGTATGACGACGGCAAGGACATCTACGCCGCACTCATCGCCGAGCTCAACGCCGCCCTGGACAAGGCACAGCCGGCCGACCAGGTGGCCACCAACTTCCTCTTCCCCGGAGAGACGGCCGCCAACTGGATTAAGTTTGCCAACGCCGTGAAGCTGAAGCTGATGATGCGCGAAATCGACGCCGTCAGCGACGTCATGCCCGAGGTGGGCAAGCTCGTCGCCGAGGGCAACTTCCCCGAAGAGGACGTCGCCTACAAGGGCTGCTGGACCAACGAGGCAGGAGCCATGAGCCCCTACTACGCCGAGGAGTTCTCCTCAGCCTGGGGCTCCACGCAGATCAACGTCGTGGCCAACGTGGCCATCATAGGCACCATGCAGCAGAAGGATCAAAACGGCGACGTGGTCTACGAAGACCCGCGCCTGCCGGCATTCTTCGAGAAGAACGGCTCGGGCGAGTACACGGGCTGCATCTCGGGCTCGAACTTCTCCACGTCGAACAACTACAAGTCCACCTACTGGTGCCGCCCCGTGGCCAGCTATGACATGCCCGTCTACCTCATCACCCGCTCGGAGGTGGAGTTCTTCATTGCCGAGTACTATGCCCGCCAGAACAACAGCGCCGAGGCACAGGCCCACTACAACGCCGCCATCGAGGCATCGTGCGCCTCGGCCGGTGTCAGCGGAGCCGAAAAGGTCATCGCCAAGTTCCCCTACACCCAGGGCAAGTACAAGGAGTGCATCGGTATCTCGAAGTGGATTGCCCTCGCAGGCGTGAACAACTTCGAGGCCTGGTGCGAGGCACGCCGACTGGACTATCCCGCCTTCGGCACCGTCACCGGCTCGCAGATGTACGACGAGAAGAAGGACGATTCCTTCAAGCCCGAGCTCTACCAGCCCGGAACGCTCTACACCCCCATCAAGGTGGAGGACAAGCTCGGACAGAACCACATCCTCGAGCGCTGGCCCTACGCCGACAGCTCGCAGGCCCGCAACGGCAACTCGCCCGAGTTCCCCGGCTACACCACTCCCGTCTTCTGGGGAAAGTAAAACGTGAAGATTCACCCTAATGTTCAGTACACTGCGACACCGTCGCAGTCACCAAAATGTTCAGTACACTGCGACACCGTCGCAGTCACCAAAAACCAAACAACAATGAAAAAACAGATATTGCTTACAATGGCACTGGCCCTGGGCGCAACCTTCGCCCTGACCAGCTGCAGCGACCCGGAGTCGGAGGGCAAGAGCCGCATCACCTACTATGCCATGCTCGAGCTTAACGGCGACGCTTACGTCACGTCACAGCTCGGCGATGCCTACAACGAACTGGGATGCACCGCAACCATGGCCGGAGAGGACGTCACGGAAAAGGTCGTCACCACCGGCACCGTAGACACCAACCGTCTGGGATTCTACAAGATTAACTACAGTGTCGTCAACGACGACGGCTTCCCCGCCTCGGCCTCAAGGACGGTGGCCGTGGTAGACCGCAAGAACTTTGCCAGCACCTACTACGGTGAGTCGCAGTTCGGCTCACGCCACTACTTCAATGCGCCCATCTACATCACCGACAATGGCGACGGCACCTACACCATCGACGACCTCGGCGGAGGCCTGTACTTCTTCGGACGCTATCCCGGCTACGAACCCACCTACGACTTCCACCTCGAGGCAAAGCTGAAGCTCAACGCCGACAACACCATCGAGGTGACAGAACAGGGCAGCTGGTTCTGGGGCGACACGTTCACCATCAACAGCGCAAGCTACGACCCCGAAACCGGCACCGTGAAGTTCGTGATGGACTTCGACGGAGCATACACCGTGACATTGACAAAGTAACGTAAAGAAATAAGCACATGAAAAAGAATATTTTCTATTTCGCAGCGCTCCTCTTCCTCGCAACAGCTTGCCAGAAGGAGGACATTGAGAACACCGCCACCGTCAGCATGGCCGGACAGTGGTACTGCACCGTCGATGCTGTCGACCAGAACGACGTGCCCATACACGTGCCCGTCTACGACGATAACGGCAACATCGAAAGATACAACGACGGTGAGGACTACTTCGGACTGGGAGGCCGCACACTCATATTGGCCTACAACACCGCCGGCAACACGTCCAACGAGATGTGGATCGACAACATGGGCATAGGAAACTTCTCGGCCGACTACCAGAGCAATTTATGGGATTTTATCGATATGCTCGATGGCGACATCGCGGCAGCAAAATCCGCTTTCCGCTCCAACTTCCCCTGCTACACGCTCAAGACGAAGGTCGTCATCGACCAGAACACCATGACCTTCCGCAGCACCGAGTCCGAGAACGTGGGCGACGGCTACCAGTGGTGGGTGAAGGTGGTTGACCGCGACGAGAAGGGCGACACCATCTGGGCCGACGACGACAAGACCGAGCCCCAGATGGTCGACTCGCTGTTCCACGAGGTGAAGTCCATGCCCGTCACCATCGAGGGAAAAATCCTGAAGGGTGCCGGCCGGCAGAACAACGGCTCGGTGGCCGACAGCATCGTCTTCTTCGTCACCTACAAGGACGACCCCTGGTACCCCGCCGACGGCTACACCCGCTACAAGGTCTCGGGCATACGCTACAGCGGTCTTGTAGAGAACGAATAAGCCCACCCCTCCACAAAGAGAGAGATACACAAACCACATTCCGGCGGCATCACCCACACACGAGGGCGGTGCCGCTGTTTTTTTCTGCCCTCTGCCTTACGTCGCCGCTCTCCGGTTTCAAAAAGTAAGACAAAACATTTGGCAGTATCAGGGAAAAGCACTACCTTTGCGGAAAATTGTAAAACTTCACATAAACACCTTATGGAAGACCTGGATATTCGCTGGCAACAGCGGTTTGAGAATTACAGCAAGGCGCTGGCCCTGCTGAATCAGGCTGCAGAAATCGTGATGCAAAATCTTGACTACGGACGCGATGTGTCCGACTTGCTCCGCGAAGGGCTTATACAGCGCTTTGAATACACCCACGAACTGGCATGGAACGTCATGAAAGACTATGCCGCCTATCAAGGCTTCGTAGATGTAAGAGGCTCGCGCGATGCCATCAGATATGCGCTCAGTGTAGACCTGATTGACGACAGGAAATGGATGAAGACGATAGAAGACCGCAACCAGTCGTCTCACCAATACGACAGCGCGACGGCAGAGTCAATCATGACAAGGGTCATAGGCGACTATCTGCCTCTGTTCAACCAATTTGAGGAAACAATGAAAGGACTGCTGCAATGAAGTACGGACTGGAAGATGACGAGCTGCGGCTAATCAACGAGACCCTTGCACAGACGGCCAACCTACAGCAGGCAATACTCTACGGCTCACGGGCAAAAGGCAACTACAGGCCCTTCTCTGACGTGGACATCACACTGATAGGCGACCGCCTCACCGACGATGACCTTGCCGACATTACCTACAGGCTGTCGGAGTCTTCGCTGCCATATTTCTGCGACGTGTCGCTGTTCAGCCGGCTGAACAATCCTGCACTTATCGACCACATCAGGCGGCGGGGGAAAGCCATATATACTGCTTTGCCTGCCGACACGCCAACATAATTTCGGCGGCATCACCCCGTGTGGGTGATGCCGCCGAATCGTTTTTTCCTGATGATTACTTACCTTTTATTAGGCGATGGCGGCCTCGCAGGCCGCACAACAAACGAAACGTTTACTATATCACTTATCACTTATCACTTTTCACTTATCACTTATCACTTATCACTTATCACTTATCACTTATCACTTATCACTTCTGCGGCAGCAGCTCTTCGAGGCGCTGTGCGAGCCGCGGTCCGCGCAGGTCCAAGTCTACGACTTTTCCTTCCGGGTCGAGCAGTATGCTGGCGGGGATGCTGCGTATGCCGTAGGTCTGCGCCCCCAGGCTCTGCCATCCCTTCAGGTCGCTCAGCTGTATCCACTTCATGCCGAGGTCGCCGATGGCCTTGAGCCACGCCTCGCGCTTCTGGTCGAAGCTGATGCCGATGATGTCCAGTCCGCGGTCGTGATACTTCTCGTAGGCGGCCACCACGTTGGGCATCTCGCCCCGGCAGGGACCGCACCACGAAGCCCAGAAGTCGATGAGCACGTAGCGGCCCTTGCCGCACCACTCGCTCAGTCGGTGCTCCACGCCCTCGGTGTCGGCCATGGCCATGTCGGTGAACATTCGGCCTATGGAGCGCGGCGAGTTGCCCGTGAGCATGTTCAGTCGGTCGCGGGCCGACTCCATCTCGGGCAGGTTGTAGTAGGGAGCCTCGGGCTGCAGTATCTTCTTCAGCTCGTCGACCGTCAGGTCGTCGTCAATCATGGGCACGAAGACGGCGGGCAGCATCGAGTCGAGGTTGTCCATCACGAGCGTGCGTATCATCGTCACCAGCTTCTGCTCGCCCTCCGCCGTCTTTTCCTGCTTGACGAGTTCCATCATTGCATGGAACGTCTCGTTGAGGGCTACGGTGGCCTTCGAGCCCTTCACGCTGCCCGCGGTGAGGTCTACGGTGGCAGGCACGCTGTCGACCATGACGAAGACCACCTTGTCTGCCTGCAAGTTCCTGTCGGTTTTTTTATCGCTGAGCGCCATCATGGCCTGTCCGGGGCGCTTGGTGGCCTCGTAGCGCCACGTGCCACCCTCTACCTTTACGCTGTCTGCCGGACGGGTAAGTTTCATGCTGTCGTAGATGTAGACAGTCTTTACTCCCTCGGCGACCTTGCCGCTGAGGTTTACTTTTGTCTGTGCCATGGCGGTAGTAGCGGCCAAGGCCATCAGTGTTAAAACAGTTTTCTTCATTTCATTTATATTTAAGTTTCACAAGCTCGAAAAGAAACGGCCTGAAAGGCCATAAAGCAGATAGCCCAGGGCAACATCATTTCTCATTTCTCATTTCTCATTTAGCCCCGCAGGGGCGCAAAGTTATTCATTATTATCGAATTAGGCAAAAAAATATATAAAAAGTTTGGCCGTATATGCAGAAATACTTACTTTTGCAACCTAAACTATTACTTAAATACCCCTAAAACCGTAAATATTATGAAGAAGACCATGCTACTTGCTGCCATCATCGCCGCAGCACTATCGTGTCCTGCCGATGCCTGTGCTCAGGGCTGGCTGGGCAAGCTCAAGGACAAAGCCCTGGAGAAAGCCAAGCAGAAAGTGGAGACCACGGTGGAGAACGCCATCGAGGGCAACGAGAACACGGAAGGCGTTCAGGAGGCAGCCGTTGAGGCACCTGCCGACGACACGCCCGAGGCCGACGCCCAGGCCCAGAAGAGCGACTTCAAGCGCGGCAGCGTCATTCTCTTCCAAGACAACTTCGCCGGCGAGCAACTGGGCGAGTTCCCCTCGAAGTGGGATCCCGTGAGCGGCACCGCAGAGACGGCCTCCGTCAACGGCGTGAAGTACCTCAGCGGCACCACCGACTACGACCGCGTGCAGCCCATGATGAGCAATATGAAGAGCTACCTGCCCGAGGTGTTCACCCTCGAGTGGGACGTGTTCATCAGCAAGCAGGGCGAGTTCGGGCAGAGCACCGTCCAGCCCGAGTTCTACGATGCCGAGAACAACGGCATAGGCCACATCGAGTACACCTGGCGTTCCGGCGATGCCGGTTCATGGCTGCTGTGGGGTTTCAGGAAGCCCGGCGGCGACGACATCAACGGCGACAACATGGACGGCATCGCCCGGCTGCTGAAGAAAGGCCAATGGAACCACTTCGCCGTGTCGTTCAACAAGCGCGCCCTGAAATTCTACATCAACGATGTGCGCCTCATCAACCTGCCCAACGTGGCCGCTCCCTCGTCGTTCAAGTTCTTCGTCAACGGCGACTACAAGTACCGCGGCTTCAGCAATGTCGTTCTGGCCAAGGGCGGCGTAGACCTCTACGAGCGCAACACCACCGACCTCTCGGCCTTGGAGCGTGCCATTCAGGAGACGGGCATGTTCGTCACCAACAACATCCTCTTCGAGACGGGCAAGGCCACGCTCAAGGCCGAGTCGATGGCCGAGATTCAGAAGGTGGCCGACTATATGAAAAAGAACGCCGGCGTGCGCTTCGAGGTGCAAGGCCACACCGACAACCAGGGCAGCGACGCCATCAACGACCCGCTCTCGCAGCAGCGTGCCGAGGCCGTGGTCAAGGCCCTCGAGGACATGGGCTGCGACCCCTTCAACCTGCGCGCCGTGGGCAAAGGCTCGCACGAGCCCGTGGCCGACAACAAGACCGAGGAGGGCAGGGCCAAGAACCGCCGCGTGGTGTTCGTAAAGAAGTAATTCAACTTTAGCAAGTTGAGCGAAAGCGAAACTCTCCTACATAACTTTCGATAAGCTGCCGCCGCTGCAGGGAATCTGTATTCCCTACAGCGGCGGTATGTTGGTATGCAGAATATAGGCTAGCTCACCTCGAGCATCCGCTCTATGGGCTTCACGGCCTGCGCGGCGATGTCGGGGTCGACGGTGACCGATGGCCACTCATAGCGCAGGCAGTTGTATATCTTGAGCAGCGAGTTCATCTTCATGTACTGGCACTCGTTGCAGTGACATCCCACTCCTCCCTCGCTCACCTCTGGCGGCACGGGGTAGAACTTCGTGTCGGGACACTGCCGCTGCATCTCGTGGAGTATGCCGGCCTCTGTGGCCACGATGTACTCGTTCTCGGGGTGCTCGGCGGCATACTGCAGGAGCACGGCGGTGCTACCCACCACGTCGGCCACCTTCAGCACGGGTCCCTTGCACTCGGGGTGTGCCAGCACCAGCGCCTGGGGGTGCTCCCGCTTCAAGGCTGCGATGGCCTCTACCGAGAAGCGCTCGTGTACGTGGCATCCGCCCTGCCAGAGCAGCATCTGTCGTCCGGTGACGGCGTTGATGTAGCTGCCCAGGTTGTAGTCGGGTCCGAAGATGATTTTCTCGTCCTTTGGGAAGGTGTCGATGACCTTCTTCGCGTTTCCGCTCGTCACGACGATGTCCGTCAGAGCCTTCACGGCGGCCGTGGTGTTCACGTAGCTCACCACCTTGTAGCCCGGATGCTCGTCCTTGAAGCGTCGCAGGTCGTCGGCCTTGCAGCTGTCGGCCAGCGAGCAGCCGGCGTTAAGGTCGGGGCAGAGCACCAGCTTCTCGGGCGAGAGCAGCTTGCAGGTCTCGGCCATGAAGTGCACGCCGCACATCACGATGACGCGGGCGTCGGTCTTGGCGGCCTGTCGGGCCAGTGCCAGCGAGTCGCCTATGAAGTCGGCCACCTCCTGCACGGGGCCCTCGGTGTAGTAGTGTGCCAGGATGACGGCCTGCTTCTCTTCGCACAGGCGGCGTATCTCCGCCGCCAGGTCGGTGCCCTCGGGTGCAGGCGCGTCGATGTAGCCCTGGGCTTTCCATTCAGATTTCAACAGCATGATGTCTATAGGTTTTTCTTCGCGCAAAGGTACAACAATTATCCGACATTAACCGCCGATACGCACATTTTAACACTTTTTACCCCACGGAGATTCAATTTCTTGCAGGGAGTGAAAGGGGAGTGAAGGGGGAGTGAAAGGGGAGTGAAAGGGACTTTTCCGAAAAGGCGGATGCGCTGTCGTGACTTCTACAAACCACGACGACGTTTTTACAAACTACGACGGCGTTTGTACAAACTACGACGACGTTTGTACAAACTATGTCGACGTTTGTAGATTGCATCCGTCCTTTCCCTGTTTAATATCCGGGCAAGGACAACTTTTCAACGGCTGTTTGCAATTTTTTCATCGTCAATAAATAGAATGTTATTTATTTGGCCGTTTGGAAAGAAAATAGTAACTTTGCAGCCGATATGAAAAATACAAACGTGACGCCCGCCGCCGGACGGTTGGGCATACTTATCGTGGGCAACGGTGCCGTTGCCACCACCTTTATTACCGGAGTACTCTTGGCACGTAGGGGCCTGGCCAAGCCCATAGGGTCGATGACCCACTACGACCGTGTGCGCGTAGGCCGTGGTGCCGAAAAGCGCTACCTGCACTATGCCGAGCTGGTGCCTATGGCGCGGCTCGACGACCTGGTGTTCGGCTGTTGGGACGTCTACCCGCAGAATGCCTACCAGGCCGCCGTCTATGCCCAGGTGCTGCGCCGCGAGGACATCGACCCCGTGCGCGACGAGCTGGAGCAGATAGTGCCCATGGCGGCCGCCTTCGACAAGGATTTTGCCAAGCGCCTGGACGGAACGAACGTGAAAAGGAGACCCACCCCTCAGCCCCTCCCTGAAGGGAGGGGAATAGATACTATCTCAGCTGATATTTTTGGAGAAAAAGGTAATTATTCCCCTCCCTCGCAGGGAGGGGCCAGGGGAGGGTCTGATTTAATCCCCACGCGCTGGGAGATGGTGGAGCTGCTGCGCGAGGACATACGCCGCTTCCGCCAGGAGAAGCAGTGCGACCGCGTGGTGGTGCTCTGGGCAGCGTCGACGGAGATTTACGTGCCCGTAGACCGCGACGTTCACTACACGCTAAGCGCCCTCGAAGAGGCCATGAAGGCCGACGACCGACTGCGCATAGCCCCGTCGATGTGCTACGCCTACGCCGCGCTCAGCGAGGGCTGCCCCTTCATCATGGGAGCACCCAACACCACCGTCGACATTCCCGCTATGTGGCAGCTGGCCGAGCAGACGCGTATGCCCATCTGCGGCAAGGACTTCAAGACGGGCCAGACGCTCGTCAAGAGCGGGTTCGCCCCCATCCTGGGCACCCGATGCCTGAAGCTCGACGGGTGGTTCTCGACCAACATACTGGGCAACCGCGACGGACTGGTGCTCGACGAGCCGCAGAACTTCCACACCAAGGAGGTGTCGAAGCTTTCCACCCTCGAGACCATACTCAGCGCCGACAATCAGCCCGACCTCTACAGCGACTACTACCACAAGGTGCGCATCAACTACTACCCCCCGCGCAACGACAACAAGGAGTCGTGGGACAACATCGACATTCGCGGATGGCTCGGTTACCCCATGCAGATAAAGATTAACTTCCTCTGCCGCGACAGCATCCTCGCCGCCCCCGTATGCCTGGACCTCTGCCTGCTCATGGACCTGGCACAGCGCGCCGGACGATGGGGCACGCAGCGATTCCTCAGCTTCTTCCTCAAGAGCCCCATGCACGACTATACCCGCGGAGAGCTGCCCGTGAACAACCTCTACCAGCAGCACACCATGTTGCGCAACGCCCTGCGCGAAATGGGCGGATACGACGCCGACGAGGAAATGGACTGAACGGCCTACAGCCTAAATGAGAAAGAGAAATGAACGAGCAAGAACTGAACACACAGAACGGTCAGCCGCAGACCGCTGACTATGGCGACGACAACATACGCACCCTCACGGGCACGGAGCACATACGACTGCGACCCGGCATGTACATCGGCCGACTGGGCGACGGCTCGCTGGCCGAAGACGGCATCTACGTGCTCCTCAAGGAGGTGATAGACAACTCCATCGACGAGTTTAAGATGAAGGCCGGAGACCGCATCGAGGTGAACGTGGAGGAGAACCTGCGCGTCTCCGTGCGCGACTACGGCCGTGGCATCCCCCAGGGAAAGATGATTGAGGCCGTCTCCGTGCTCAACACCGGCGGCAAGTATGACTCGAAGGCCTTCAAGAAGTCCATCGGACTGAACGGCGTGGGCGTCAAGGCCGTCAACGCACTGAGCGCCCACTTCGAGGTGGCCAGCTACCGCGACGGAAAGGTAAGACGCGCACGATTCGAAAAGGGAAAGCTCGTCAGCGACACCACAGAGGACACCCAGGACGAGAACGGTACCTACATCTTCTTCGAGCCGGACACCGACCCCACGCTCTTCCCCAACTACCGATTCCACGACGACATCGTCGAGACCATGCTCCGTAACTATACCTACCTGAACACGGGACTGGCCATCATGTACAACGGACGGCGAATACTCTCGCGCCGAGGACTCGAGGACCTGCTCAAGGACCGTATGTCGGCCGACGCCCTCTACCCCATCATTCACCTGCAGGGAGAGGACATAGAGATTGCCTTCACACACGCCAACCAGTATGGCGAGGAGTACTACTCCTTCGTCAACGGACAGCACACCACCCAGGGAGGCACTCACCAGAGCGCCTTCAAGGAACACATAGCCCGCACCATCAAGGAGTTCTACCAGAAGAACTTCGAGTACGGCGACATACGCAACGGCATCGTCGCCGCCATCGCCCTCAACGTGGAGGAGCCCGTCTTCGAGAGCCAGACGAAGATTAAGCTCGGTAGCACCAACATGGCCCCCGTCACGCCCGAGAACCCATCGCCCGTGAGCATCAACAAGTACGTGGGCGACTTCATCAAGACGGAGGTCGACAACTACCTGCACCGCAACAGCGAAGTGGCCGACGCCATGCTCCAGAAGATTCAGGAGAGCGAGAAGGAGCGAAAGGCCATGGCCGGCATCACCAAGCTGGCACGCGACAGAGCTAAGAAGGCCAACCTGCACAACCGCAAGCTACGCGACTGCCGCGTACACTACAGCGACGCAAAAAACGAGCTCAAGGAGCAGTCGTGTATCTTCATCACAGAGGGAGACTCGGCCAGCGGAAGCATCACCAAAAGCCGCGACGTCAACACGCAGGCCGTATTCTCACTGAGGGGAAAACCGCTCAACACCTTCGGACTGACCAAGAAGGTGGTCTACGAGAACGAGGAGTTCAACCTGCTGCAGGCCGCACTCGACATTGAGGACGGCATCGACTCGCTGAGATACAACAAGGTCATCGTGGCTACTGATGCCGATGTCGACGGGATGCACATACGACTGCTCATCATCACATTCTTCCTACAGTTCTTCCCCGAACTTATCCGCACAGGACACGTCTACGTGCTCCAGACTCCGTTGTTCCGGGTGAGGAATAAGCGCAGCAAAATCAAAAAGAGACCCTCCCCCCAGCCCCTCCCTGTAGGGAGGGGAGTAGATAGTACTTCCGATGAAAAAGGTGCGGAAGAAACTATATATTCCCCTCCCTCGCAGGGAGGGGCCAGGGGAGGGTCTTCCGACTACATTGTCCGCTACTGCTACAGCGAGGAGGAGCGTCTGCAGGCCATCAGCGACCTGGGACCCGACCCCGAGATTACCCGATTCAAGGGCCTCGGAGAGATAAGCCCGGAGGAGTTCGCAGGATTCATAGGCCCAGACATACGCCTGGAGCAGGTCACACTCCACAAGACCGACCAAGTGCAGAAGCTACTGGAATACTACATGGGCAAGAACACCATGGAGCGACAGAACTTCATCATCGACAACCTCGTCATAGAGGAAGACCGACCCGAGGAAGACGGTGCATAAAACTGTGGATAACTCCCGTCAAACATTGTGGATAACTCCAACAATGACCAAGGACAAAACGAAAAGGGTGGAAAACAGCAAATAACCCACACAGATAACCCCTACTTTTCAACACTCAACAACCTGAAAAGTTCTTCCACAATAACGTTCTCCACCAAAAAAGGAAACTGTGGATAACTAACCAAGAACACTGCCTGTCAGTCAATTAGCTTCCACACCCATACACCAATAACACGCCAATAACCTGTGGAAAAGCAAAACGCCAAGAAAAAGAAAGAAAAGTTATCAACTTATCAACACCCCATCATACCTATCATTTCTTTTTCTTTAAAATAAAAAAAGAAAAGAATAAATATGATAGCATGTTGATAACCCCGCCCCCCTACCCCACCGCCCCAAGATGTCCCGTCTCTTTCGCGGGGATTCCATCCCCGCCGCCCTAAAAACCCTGAAACTATGATTAACGACCAATTGTTACACCCCTCGAGCATCGTCGTCATCGGCGGCTCCAACAATGTGCACAAGCCCGGCGGTGCCGTCGTGCGCAATATCCTGAGCGGCGGCTACCAGGGCACGCTGCGAGTAGTCAACCCTAAAGAAGACGAGGTGCAGGGCATCAAGGCCTTCCACGACGCGCGCCAGCTGCCGCAGACCGACCTGGCCGTGCTCGTAGTGGCAGCACGCTTCTGCCCCGACTACGTCGAGCTGCTCGCCGCCGAGAAGGGCGTCAAGGCCTTCATCATCATCTCGGCAGGCTTCAGCGAGGAGACACCCCAGGGAGCCGCCCTCGAACAGAGAATTATAGAAACCTGCAATCGCTACGGCTGCGCACTCATAGGCCCCAACTGCATCGGACTGCTCAACAGCTGGCACCACTCCGTCTTCACCAAACCCATTCCGCAGCTCAACCCCCGTGGCGTGGACTTCATCTCGGGCTCAGGGGCCACGGCTGTGTTCATCCTCGAAAGCGCCGTGACGAAGGGACTGCAGTTCAACAGCGTCTGGTCCATAGGCAACGGCCACCAGATAGGCATAGAGACCGTCCTGGAGTACATGGACGAGCACTTCGACCCGGAGCGCGACTCGCGGGTGAAGCTGCTCTACATCGAGAACATTGCCGACCCCGACAAGCTCCTCTACCACGCCACCAGCCTCATCCGTAAAGGCTGTCGCATAGCGGCCATCAAGGCGGGTTCGTCGGCCGCCGGCAGCCGCGCCGCCAGCAGCCACACCGGCGCCATGGCCAGCAGCGACTCCGCCGTCGAGGCCCTTTTCCGCAAGGCGGGCATCGTGCGCTGCTTCGGCCGCGAGGAGCTCACCACCGTGGGCTGCATCTTCGTCATCGGCATGGGGAGCGAGCGGCAGGAGGTGGGTTCTACCGCAAGTCTACCCTCTCACCCCTCAACCCTCACCGCTCACCCCCAAAGGCCCCAACTGCGCATCGCCATCATCACCCATGCCGGAGGCCCTGGCGTGATGCTCACCGACGCACTCTCCAAGGGCGGCATGAGCGTGCCCAAGCTGGAGGGCGACGCTGCCGAGGAGCTGAAGCAGAAGCTGCTGCCAGGCTCGTCGGTCGCCAACCCCATCGACATCCTCGCCACGGCACAGCCAGAGCACCTGGCCACCGCCATAGACTACTGCGAGAACCGCTTCGACAACATCGACGCCATCATGGTCATCTTCGGCACACCGGGACTGGTGCAGGTCTTCGAGACCTACGACGTCCTGCACAAGAAGATACTCACCTGCCGCAAACCTATCTTCCCCATTTTGCCCAGCGTGAACACCGCAGGCCCCGAGGTGCAGGAATTTCTGCGCAAAGGCCACGTCAACTTCAGCGACGAGGTAACCCTTGCCACCGCCCTTACTCGCGTCATCAAGACCCCAGCGCCCGCCGACCAGAACGTCGTCGTCAACGGCGTCGACGTGCCCCGTATCAGGAAGATTATCGACTCGCTCAAGAGCCCCGCCGCCACCATTCCCTCCCCGTCAGTGGAGGGTCCCGCTGCCACCATTCCCTCCCCGTCAGGGGAGGGTCCCTCCGGCGCTTTCCTCCCCCCCGCCGTTGTCCACGAGCTCCTCTCCGCCGCCGGTATCTCCACCGTGCCCGAGTTTGTGAGCGACCAGAAAGCCGAGCTGCTGGCCTTTGCCGAGCGAGTGGGCTATCCCGTCGTGGCCAAGGTCGTGGGCCCCGTACACAAGAGCGACGTAGGAGGCGTAGCCCTCAACATACGAGGGCAGGAGGTGCTCAGCGCCGAGATAGACCGCATGATGCAGATAAAGGACGCGTCGGGCGTCATGGTCCAGAAGATGCTTCGCGGCACCGAGCTCTTCATCGGTGCGAAGTACGAGCCGCGCTTCGGCCACGTCGTGCTCTGCGGTCTCGGCGGCATCTTCGTCGAAGTGCTGCGCGACGTCAGCAGCGGTCTAGCGCCCCTCTCCTACGAAGAGGCCTACTCCATGATTCACTCCCTGCGAGGCTACAAAATCCTGCAGGGCACGCGCGGGCAGCAGGGCATCAACGAGCGCAAGTATGCCGAAATCATCGTGCGCCTCTCTACCCTACTCCGCTTCGCCACTGAGATTAAGGAGATGGACATCAACCCCCTCCTGGCCGACGGAGACGACATCATCGCCGTCGATGCGCGCATACTCCTCGCCTGAACAATCTAACCCCCAAAGACTATGAAAAAACTCCTCTCAGCCATCCTCCTCGGGCTGTTCTGCATCACTGCACAGAGCCAGCCGCCCCTCGTCTACGACGTAGAGAACACGGGCAGCCACTATCCCGCTCCCCTCATGCCGTCGGTCGACCAGCTCAAGGAAATCCGCCAGCTGCCCGACGCGCTGGAAGGCGTTGCAGACTTCAGCGACTGGAGCCGTCGGCGCAGTGACATCGCCCATCTGATTCAGCACTACGGCATAGGCCGGAAGCCCGCCGTGGAGCCATCGCAGGTGAAGGCCCGCATGGAGGGCGACACCATGCTCGTGGTCGATGTCACCGTGGGCAGCGAGACGCTCACCCTGCGCTCCACCATCCACTACCCCGCCGCCGCCACCATTCCCTCCGCCGCCGCCGCCATTCCCTCCGCCGCTGCCACCATTCCCTCCGCCGCTGCCACCATTCCCTCCGCGTCAGCGGAGGGTCCCCATCCGCCCTACGCCCTCCTCATCGGCGCCAGCATGAACTCCCTCCCCCGCGACCTGTTTGAGGGCCGTCCCATCGCCCTGATGAACTTCCACGAGGCCCAGGTGAACGACTACTCGCAGTGGCGGCGCAACCACCACGACCGCGGCGAGCACAACTTCGACCGCCTCTACCCCGAACTGAAGGACAACGGAGCCTACAGCGAGTGGGCCTGGGGCTTCAGCCGACTCATTGACGGCCTCCAGCAGCTGGGGCCCGAGGTGACGAAGATTGACACCCGCCGCATCGGCGTCACCGGCTGTTCCTACGCCGGCAAGATGGCGCTCTACTGCGGCGCCTTCGACGAGCGTGTAGCCCTCGTCATCGCCCAGGAGCCGGGCGGTGGCGGCGCGGCAGCATGGCGCAAGTCGCACGAGTCTGCAGAGAACGTCGAGGACATCGACAAGACCGACTACCACTGGTTCCTGCAAAGCCAGAAAGAAAACTTCGGCGGCGACAACGTCTACCGCCTGCCCTACGACCAGCACGAGCTCTGCGCCATGGTCTGCCCGCGGGCCCTCCTGCTGCTCGGCAATCCCGACTATCCCTGGCTCTCCGACCCCGCCATGCAGGCCTCGGCCGACGAGGCAAAGAAGGTGTGGCAGCGCTTCGGCATCGGCGAGCGCTTCCAGTGCGACATCGTCGGCGGCCACGGCCACTGCCAGCTGCCCCAGAGCCAGTGGCCCCTCGTTCAGTCGTTCATAGACCGTTACCTCCTGGGAAAGTAACCCCCCGATACAGGATTTCTTTATAGGCTGAGGCGCCGCTATCTCAGTCGTTTTTGGCCGTCATATTTGCCACGACCATGCGCAGCTCTTCCCACCCCACGTCTTCCGGGCAGAGATTCTTGATGGGCGTGAGTCCGTTGTCCAGTCCGACGGCGCGAACCACCCTCTCTATCTTTTCCCGGCGCTCGGGCGCTATGACCTGCTCTATTTTCAGCTGTCCCTCGCCCACCAGCTGCGCCAGGTGGTTTATCACGGTGTTGATGCTTATGCTGCGCTCGTCGGCTATCTGCTTGGGCGTCATGTTCTCTTTGAAGAGTCGCAGCGTTACGTCTATGGTCCTTTCCTTCTTAGGCTTGAGCAATCGGCGCAGGGCCTGGTCGTCGGCCGCGTCGAGCATGGCCATCTGGCGCTCCTTCAGGTAGGTGGTCACGTTGAAGTCTGTCGCGGCCATCTTGCTCAGCAGCGTGCGGTGTACGTACCACTGCTGGCGCAGCTGGGGCAGCACGTCGGCCAGCCGGTTCTTTGCCCGATTGTTATTCGACGTGATGGCGGCCGAGAGGTTGATGGGCTTCATCAGCAGCGCGTCGATATGCTGGGCGAAGTAGGCTGCGCTGCGCTTCACGCGGTCCAGGAAGGCCGTCTGGCGCAGCCCTTCGGTAGGCATAGTCCTTATCTGCGCCGTCCATTTCTGGGCTACCTCCATCACCTGCTGGCGCAGCGCGGCGTAGGTCTGGTTGTGCAGCTGCATGAGGTCGCTGTGCGTGCGCATGAAAAACTCGGCCATGAGTCTTACCATCAACTCTTCGGCCTGGAAGAGCGAGCTGAAGTCGAAGAGCTGCAGCAGCAGGTGGCGCTCGTACTCCTGGCGCAGCAGCGGCAGCTGGGCGATGCTCTCTTGCGCGGCCTGCTCCTGATGGGCTATGTAGCCCTCCACGCGCTGGTCGTTGATGACGGCGCGGGGCTCTATGGGCGTGGCCAGGAAGAGGCCTTCCAGCGTGCGACAGCGGCTCAGGGCGACGTAGACCTGTCCCGGGGCGAACGACTGGGCAGCGTCGATGACGACGTGGTCGAACGTCAGGCCCTGGCTCTTGTGGATGGTGATGGCCCAGGCCAGGCGCAGGGGCAGCTGGCGGAAGGTGCCCTGCACGTCGGTCTCGATGGCGCGCGTCTCGGGGTTGATGGTGTAGCGGGCGTTTTCCCACTGCAGAGGCTCCACCTCGATGGGCTCCGCGTCGCCTTCGCACAGCACGAGCACCTTGTTCTGGTCGACGTAGGTAACGTGGCCTATACGGCCGTTGTAGTAGCGGTGACGGCCCGACGGGTCGTTCTTGATGAACATCACCTGTGCCCCCACCTTGAGCACCATCGTGGCCGCCGTGGGGAAGAGATATTCGGGGAAGGTGCCGTCGACCTGGGCGTTGAACCAGAAGAGTTTTCCGCTCAGGCTTGCCAGGTGGCTCTCGTTGTAGTGGTCGGCCAGCTGGTTGTGGGTGGTGAGGCGTATGAACGACAGCCCTGCGGGTGGCTGCACACATCGCTGCCGCAGCAGCTCGAGGGTATGGGCCGAGGGGTTGCCGTGGCGAATGTCGTTGAGTATGTCGAGGAAGGCGGCGTCCTGCTGGCGGTAGACCTTCTCCAGCTGGATGGTGACGTAGTCGGTCTGCTGAAGGGCATGTGAGCCGAAGAAATAGGGAGTGTCGTAGCAGTTGCGCAGCAGCTGCTCCTCCTTAGGGGTGACGACGGGCGTCAGCTGGGCCAGGTCGCCAATCATGAGCAGCTGCACACCGCCAAAGGGCTTCGTGTGGTCGCGGTAGCGGCGCAGGACGTTGTCGATGGCGTCGAGCAGGTCGGCTCGCACCATCGATATCTCGTCGATGATGAGCAGGTCGACCGAGGCTATGAGCTGTCGCTTCTGCTTGCTGAAGTCATAGCGCTCCTCCCTCTGCGTGCCGGGAATGTAGGGTGACAGCGGCAGCTGGAAGAAGGAGTGGATGGTGACGCCGCCAGCGTTCATCGCCGCCACGCCCGTAGGGGCCACGACGATAGGCCGCTTGCGCGAGCGCTCGACGACGGTCTTCAGAAAGGTGGTCTTACCCGTGCCGGCCTTGCCGGTGAGGAAGATGCTACGCCCGGTGTTCTCTACAAATTCCCACGCAGTGCGCAGTTCAGGGTTTCGTTCCATTTGTTTCAGATTAGGTACCCGTGTTTCTTCAGCTGGTTCTCAAACTTGCGTATGTCCTCTATTCTGACAAGTAGGCGGAAGCCCTCGGCGCGGATGGCCAGCTGTCGCAGGGTGGGGTCGGTGGTGATGAGGTGTATCAGTTCGCGGTTGTCGGGCTGGAGGGTGTAGTGTCGGTAGCTGGCCTTGTCTTCTTCCAGGGGCTTGCAGTGCTGCAGCAGCGACTGGAAGAACTGCTCCCATAGTGGTGGCAGCTCGTTGGCTATGAACTGCTTGAAGATGCTTATTTTCCCCTCGACGTCCTCGCGGCTGTGGCAGCCCGAGAGGAAGGAGAGTGCCGACGTCTGGAAACGTCCGCGCGAGATGGGCTCGGCGGTGTCGCGCAGCAGCTGCTCGTAGGGGTTGGGGTCTTTCAGCGAGCGTATGATGAGGCGTTCAGGGTCCAGCTCGAAGTATACCTCCTGCTTTATCTTCGGCATTTCGTACTCCTTCGTCACTCCCATTGCGTAGCGGCCCAGGGGCGTCAGGCGGATATACTCGACGGCGTCAAACGGTGAGACTCCTAAAGCCCCCCCTTCGGCCCCCGAGGGGGCTACTATAGTTATGCGGGAAGAGTCTATAGTAGCCCCCTCGGGGGCCGAAGGGGGGGCTTTAGGGGCTTTGCCTTCGGGGGCCTTGAGCATTGCTATCTCGGCCATGCCGAGGCTGGCCAGCACGAAGGCGAAGGACTTCAGGCCGGTGTAGCCAAACTCGCGGGCGTAGCTGCCGGCCACGATGTTCTGCTTTGAGTAGAGGTTTGTTATCTCGGCCGTATTCTGCTCTTCGCTGGGCCGGTAGACCAGGGCGAGGTAGATGTTTGAGGTGCCGTCGCTCTCCATCTCGACGATTCTCTTGTAGATTTCGCTGATGCTCATCCATTTGTCTGGGTGTATTTGTATCAAGCTCATCATCATCTTGCACAGTGAGCCGTGTTGGCCCCATTGGGTCTGGTTCTGGCGCAGTCCCTTGACGTGGGGGTAGAGCAGTGACGGCAGGAAGTGGCTGAACTTGTCGAAGTTGTTGGAGTTGTTGAAGAGGTTGCGCAGTGTGTCTTGGTAGGTCATCACTTTCTTTGACATGAAGGCCGACTTTAGGTGCTCGTTGAGTGCCAGCCAGCCCAGATAGTCGTAGGCACGGATGTACTGGCGGTACTCGTTGTTGTCGCCGGGGAAGAACTCTGTGAGTGCCAGCTTCTTGTTGACGCGCTTCATGTCGGCCGCCGTGATGCCTTTCTTCTTCATGGGCAGCTCGCCCTGCTTGTATAGGCTGCTGAAGAGGTTGAAGGCCGAGAGGCTCTCCGTCTCCATGTCTACGGTGAGCCACTGGCCATCGGGCAGCGTGTCGGTGCTGTTGTCATGCTGCAGTTCGGGAAAGAAGTGGTGGAAGAATAATCCGCGTACGACGCTGCTGACGGTGATGTAGTCCTCGTAGGTGCTGTAGCCGTAGTTCAGTTTCGTCCTGGAACGCAGGTGGTTGGTGGTCCACCAGCCATATTCGCGCTTGTTCCAGGTGTTGCTGCTGGAGTAATAGTAGTAGGAGCGGTTGCTGTCGAAAAGGTTGCTCTTCGTGCCCAGAATGTCCTTTGCCGTGTCCTGGCTGACGTAGCCGAAGAGCAGTATGGTGCGCCACAGGTCGCGCAGTTTGGGATTCAAGGAGTCTATGTACAGCTGCATGGTGGCATCGCTGGCCAGGAAGAAAGCCAGTCTCTGGGCAATCTCATATTTCGTCGTAGAGTCCTTCGCCAACTCTTTCAGCCCTTTCAGCTCCGTCTTTTTCCCTTCGGAGCCTTTCTTGTATACCTTGTCATATTTGCCAATCCAACACAAGAGTGCCTCGGCAAAGCGTTGCAGCAGCTGCTTGTTGCAGGTGCTGTTCAGTATGCTTTCGATACGTTTGGATTGCTCTTTCGACGGTTCTTCCAGGGTCAGATTATGTTTCTCATTTACCATGTCTCATCCAGTGTTTATCCCAGTATGTACTTGATGTCCTCCTCGGTGAGTCGTTTGGTGATGGCGCTGTCGCCGGTGATGAGGCTGTCGGCCAGGTCCTGCTTCTGCTGTTGCAGCAGTCGTATCTTCTCTTCGATAGTGTCTCGGGTGATGAGTGCATAGCTCATCACCTTTGCCTTCTGGCCTATGCGGTGCAGTCGGTTGATGGCCTGCTCCTCGGCGGCCTTGTTCCACCAGGGCTCGAAGATGTAGACCGTGTCGGCCACGGTGAGGTTAAGGCCCACGCCACCCGTCTTGAGCGTCATGAGCAGCGCGCGGCACCCGGCGTCGTTCTGGAATCGCTCTATCACGGCGCGCCGGTCGCGCGTTGAGCCGGTCATCGTGGCGTAGTCTATGCCCAGCTCTGTGAGCCGTTCGCCCACCAGCTCTATGCCGGCAATGAAGTTGAAGAAGATGACCACCTTGTGGCCTCCCGTCACCGCCTCTTCCACCTGTTCGCAGAGCAGCGGAATCTTAGGCGAGGCGATGCTGCCGTCGCTCAGGCTCTCGGGCACGGAGGCTATGCGCCGCAGCTCGGAGAGGGCCTGGAACATCATCATCTGCGACTTCTCTATGCCCTGCGCCTTGATGCTCTGCCTGATGGCCTGCTCGTAGTAGCGGCGGCGCTCCTCGTAGAAGCGCAGGTGGTCGGCCTCCATCTCGACGTAGAGCGTCTGCTCCATGCGGTCGGGCAGCTCGGTGAGCACGTCCTTCTTCAGACGGCGCAGCATGAAGGGGAATATCTTGCGGCGCAGCGACTCGGTGGCCTCCTTGTCGGCCTGGTGCTGTATGGGCGTGGCATAGGTGCGGTTAAACTCCTCGGGCGTGCCCAGCATGGCGGGGTTGAGAAAGCGGTAGAGGGAGTACAGCTCCGTCAGGTTGTTCTCGATGGGCGTGCCGCTAAGGGCCAGCCGGTGCTCGCCGTTGAGCAGGAGGACGGCCTGAGTGGTCTGCGAAGAGAGGTTCTTGATGTTCTGGCTCTCGTCGAGGATGATGTAGTGGAACTGCTGCTCTCGAAACTGTTCTATGTCGTTGCGCACCAGGGCGTAGGTGGTCAGTATGAGCTGATGCTTCAGCGCCTCGCCGAGGTCGCGCTGCGTGCCGTAGTACGTGTAGTAGGTCAGCTGCGGCGCAAACTTCTTCAGCTCGTCCTGCCAGTTGAAGAGCAGAGAGCGGGGCATGATGATGAGGGAAGAAAAGGACCCAGAGGCCCCAAAAGCCCCCCCTACTGCCCCCGAGGGGGCTTCTATAGTTTTGCGGGAAGTAAGTCGGGGAGAGTCTATAGTAGCCCCCTCGGGGGCCGAAGGGGGGGCCTTGCGGGGAGAATCTATAGTAGCCCCCTCGGGGGCCGAAGGGGGGGCATTCTTATACACACTTGCCAGCATGGTGATGGTCTGAAGGGTCTTTCCCAGTCCCATGTCGTCGGCCAGACAGCCGCCGAAGTGGTTGTCGTAGAGGTACTTTATCCACTTCACACCCTCCTTCTG
The DNA here is from genome assembly GCA_946644025.1 of uncultured Prevotellaceae bacterium. The sequence goes on from CAMPCG010000003.1 coordinate 28,869, forward strand.
ATAGTTGCGCAGCTTGGCTTTGACAAGGCCCGACGTGGTGAGCCGCTTCGACGACAGCTGGTTGAAGCCCTCGTAGAACTCGCGGTAGTGCTTGAAGGGCTTGCCGTCGAGCTTCTCGCCCAGCAGGCTCTCAATCTCGGGCAGGTCGAAGAACGACACCTTCACCTTGTCGCCCCGCTCCACCTTGCGGAAGATGCGCTCCAGGCGACGCACGTAGTGCTCGTCGACGAGGCCGCGCTGACCGTCGCCCAGGGTGATGTATTTCTGCTTGCCATACTGCTGCAGGAACTTCTTGAGCGACATCTCCTCGCCGTCGAGGTCGATGGAGGCCGACCCTTCCAGGAAGTCTATGCCCGACGCCAGCTTCAGGTTCATCCTCGGGAAGACGGGCTTCACCTTGTACTCCTTCAGCTTCTCGACGCCGAGCAGCTGATAGCGCTGCACCAGCGTGGGCAGCGCGCCGAGCAGGAACGGACCCGCCACCTCCTGCGGGATGATGAACTCGCCGTCCTGGCCCCACACCTCCTTGGCCATGGCCTTCGTCGGAGCGTAGCCTATGATGGTCTTGCGCAGGTCGGCCTCGTCCTGAGCCTCGTCGCCGCTCACGATGCGGCGCAGCAACACCTGCTTCTCCATCGTCACCGTAGCCAGGTGGGTCAGGTCGAAACGGTTGGCAAAGTCGGCATCGGTGCCCGGTAGCGTGTGCGTCAGACGCAGGTAGAGGGCCATGTCGGCATCTACCTTCTCAATGATGATGGTGGGCACGGTCTCCACCGTCTGCTCAGAGCGTACCAGCTCGTAGCCCTCAAGGTCAAGGCCAACATTGTCCACGTAGGAGTAGAACACCGAGAGATACTGCTCCAGCAGCGACGCGGGGAACGTCTCGCTAAAGAAGCCTAAGAGCTGGTAGTTCTCGCCCAGCGAGGCAACGGGGTGTATCGTGTTCCCTACAAGGGCGAACACGTCGCTCAACAGCTCAAAAGAATGTAGCCCCTCCTCAGTACGAGCCACCAGGTAGGGGGTGAAGGAGGAACCAGAGGCCCCCCCTACTGCCCCCGAGGGGGCTTCTATAGTTTTGCGGGAAGAAAGCCGCGGAGAGTCTATAGTAGCCCCCTCGGGGGCCGAAGGGGGGGCCTCACCCTCGGGGGCCGAAGGGGGGGCCTCACCCTCGGGGGCCGAAGGGGGGGCTTCGGGGGCCTCTGGGGCCTCTGGGGCCTCCATCTTCAGCACGATGCTCGCCGGCTCCTGGCTCACGCGCAGCGGCCGCAGCAGGCAGTCCACAAGGTTGTCGCACCGCAGCAGGGCGAAGAGCAGGTACTGGTAGTCGTGCAGACGTATGCCCTCGTCGTCGATGGTGGCCCAGCTGATGCGCATGGACTGCTCCTGACGTATGCTGTCGATGATACGCAGCACGTTGAACGTCTCACCCTGATACTGCTTGTAGTCGGGCGCAATGAGCTCACCCTTCTCGTCGACCACGCTCACCGTGGCCACAGAAGCACCCTTGTAGTCAGCACTCTTCTCAAAAGTAATGCGGAACAGCACCTTCTTGCTACCCCGCTTTTTAGGCGCGTCGGTGGTGCGAAACGCCGTCTTATGGAATTGGCTCAGGAAATTAGAATCGTTCATGGTCATTTGCCGACAAAGGTACAAAGAAATCCCCGAACCGCCAAACGATTCGCTGACTTTTCGCCACATATTCTTTTTCTCCCCCCTTGGAAAGGTTGCCTTTGCCCGTATCTTTTATGGTGAAAGAGCAGGAACAATCTACAAACACCGTCAGTGTTTGTACAAACGTCGACGGCGTTTGTATAAACGTCGACGGCGTTTCTACAAACGTCGACGACGTTTGTAGAAAATTGTCCGCCCCCCTGCATGGCTTATAGTCCGCCGCTCACCCCTCCCCTCAAAGGGGAGGGGCT
>CAMPCG010000004.1 GCA_946644025.1 uncultured Prevotellaceae bacterium
TATTGAGCGTTGACGCTTTCAGCGTCTTATACGGGTTCATGCGGATAATCATTTACTTTTTAAAGAAGGCTCATATATATATATGTCCTGAACGCTTCGCGTCTTACAAAAACAGGCAAAACCGATAAGACAAAATAAAGACATGTTCTATATTTACCCAACCCGTTGCTATCGAAATAATTTAAAAAAATTTTGCGGATAAACAGTTTTTGCTTACCTTTGTACCCTGAAAACAAGCATAAACTAAACATTAATACCAGGATGAAAAGAATTAATCTATTCTTGACATCCCTTCTCGCTATATGGCTGGGAGGGATTACTTCCGTTTGGGCTGAGGACACTCAGACGGTAACCAAGGAGAATTTCTGGGCGCATTATTCGGAGCGTCCTAATGCATTCTCTTCTATCAACACGACGCTCAAGACGCTCGACATCACGTCGGAGGGCGAGCTGGCACTGTTTTCCAACATCGTCACCTACTCAACCACCGAAATTCTCGATGAACCGCTTCGCACGGGCTTCGAGGGCTGGACGGTCAACCTGACGACAGACCTCGACATGAGCGCACGCTACTGGAAGCCCATCGTGTTCAGCCAGCCCTTCCGCGGCACCTTCAACGGAGGCGGCCACACCATCACCGGCCTGAAGGTCAATGCCGGTCTGATTACGACCGACTACAGTACCGACCCCGCCCGTATGGCGCGCAACGGCTACGGACTCTTCGCCGAGGTGGAGGGCACGGTGCAGGACCTGAACATTGACGCCAGCACTTTCGAGCTGGAGAAGACACGCGTGTCCGTCAGCGGCAACTACGTGGGCGCCATCTGCGGCAAGCTGAAGAACGGCGGATGCCTGCGCAACTGCAAAGTCGGCCTTAATACCACGGTAGAAGGCGTCGGCTACATAGGCGGACTCGTTGGTCTGGTAGGCACGGGGCAGGTGGACGAAGCACTCACCATCATCGTGGGCTGCGTTAGCAGTGCAACGGTGAAAGGCCGTAGCTCCGTGGGCGGCATCGCCGGCGAGGTGGTCGGCAACGCCTCCGTGCGCTACTCGCTCTACGGGGGCAGTGGAGTGACAGTCACCGGCAGCACTGGTGGACAGATCATAGGCAACAACCGTTCTACGGTCGAGGGAGAGAACAAGGTGGAGAAGAACTACTACACCAACGACTCATCTACGCCGCTGAACGCCGACGACCGCTTGGCATACAGCGTGAGCTACAAAGCCTCCAATACGGGCGAAACGGATGAACCCTGGCTCGCACTGGACTTCGGACCCAGCATTGAATACGCGACCAGCGGCATCACCGCCTACGAGCACATTCTGAAAATCGGCGGCAAGTACTATGCCGGCAAGGACGAGAATGTAATCTTCGGCCTGAGCATCCAGAAAACCGAAAAGGGTACTTATATACATAATGTACGCGCGAACGACGACCTCGCCCGCAAGGAGAGTGCCGTCAAGTACAGCTTCACCATGCCCGCCGCAGATGCCGAAATCACAGCCACCCTGCTGGCCGACAACAGCTGGGACCAGTTCCCCGCCGAGAGCTTCAGCAACATTGACGAGAGCACCAATACCATCACCATCACGACAGCGGCAGAGTTGGGACTGCTGGCCTACAATGTGAACAGTGGCATCAACAACTACGAGGGATGGACCATCGAACTGGACAAAGAAGCAACTTCCGAGTTTATTGAAGACAAGCTCTCGCTGAGCGGTCACGGATGGGTGCCCATCGGTACGATGCAGAACCCCTTCCGCGGTACCTTCGACGGAAAGGGCCTCGGCATACGCTCGCTCATCACTGCCGACTCTTACACATTCAAGGACAATAGCGGACTCTTCGGATATGTCACCAACGCCACCATCAAGGGTGTGAAGCTCTACAACAGCATCATCCAGGGTAAGGACTACGTGGGTGGCATCGTCGGACAGCTACGCGGTTACTCCGAGGTGACCGACTGCTACGTAGACGAGAGCTGCAACATCGTGGCTACCGGAGAATACGCAGGAGGCATCGCAGGATTAGCACGAATAGACGCCAAAATCATAGGGAACCAGTGCGCAGCACCCGTCAGCGGCGTGAAGCGTGTGGGTGGAATCGTGGGGCAGGTAGACAGCAAGACCACAATTAAGGACAACTTCTACACCGGCATCAAGGGCTACGTCACCGCATCGGGAGCAGAAGGCAACGGATGGGTATCCTACACCATAGGAAACATCAACACGATAGAACTGACAAAAGAGAGAAACTTCTCCGTAGGCGCACTCATAGAGACGACCATCAACGGCCAGGACAACCCGGCATACGCCGTGAGCTGCGACAACAGCCTCGTCACCCTCGCCTTCGACGGTGAAGAGTCTGTCGCTACCTACACCACCAGCGGCATCACGTCATACACCAACTCCCTGGAGTGGGGCGGAAAGCGCTACTTCCAGAAAGGCGCAACGACGAACGTCACCCTGACGACGACAGAAAGCGGAAGCGTGAAGAACGTTACGGCAAGCAGCGGAACGCTGACCAAGACAGAGGGCGAAACGGACAACAAGTACACGCTGGCACTGGACAAGGAAGACCAGACCGACGTGGTCATCTCGGCCACCGTGGGCGGATTGCTCTGGACAGACTACGCTGCCACGAGTTTCGACAACAGCGAAACTGAAAAGACCATCGAAATCTCCACCCCCGAGCAGCTGGCACTGCTGGCAAAGAACGTCAACGACGGTACAAGCTACAAGGGATGGAACATCGAGCTGACAGCAGACATCGACCTCAAGCATGTAACGGGCCATGAGAACAAAGAGCCTGAATGGGTGCCCATCGGTAACTACCAGGATCCCTTCGATGGAACGTTCAATGGTAATGGCTATACCATCAGAAACCTGACCATCTCCGAAAACAATGCACGTCCCTACAGCGGACTCTTCGGCTCCGTCTACGCTGACACTCAGGGCACCATAAACATCAAAGACGTAAAGCTGGCCTACAGCACCATCAACGGTAAGTCGTACACGGGCGGCATCGCCGGAACGTTACGTGGATATGCCTTGGTGGAGAACTGCGTCGTGGAAAGCACCGTCACCGTCAATGGCATCTCTTTCGTGGGAGGCATCGCAGGACAAACCGTCTCTAACGCTGCCACGGTGAAGGGATGTCTCAGCGAGGCCACGGTTAAGGGCACTGGCAACAACGTCGGCGGTATCGTAGGCGAGAACAATGGCGCGGTGAACTACAGCATCTACAACGGTACATCGGTCACAGGTGATAGAAATGTGGCTGCCTGCGTGGGACGCATCGTAAAGTTCGACACCAAAGAGACCTATTACACCAACCCAGACTTCGTCAGCCAGAACAGCTACGACAAGCGAGCCTACAAACTCAGCTGCAGTACGGAAGGCTTGACGGTCACGATGCATAGTGATAAGGCCACAACGTTTGACAAGAGCAATCTGACCTACTATGAAAATGGAGGTAATCTCAACGGCTTCGAGCTTGGCGACCAGCTCTATGTAGGCGCAAATGCAACCGTAACTATCGACGTGGCACATACCACGGTAGGCGTCTGGGCCATCAAGGCCAACGACGACGGCGCCCTGCTGAAGTATCAGGGCACGGGCTACAACCTGACCAACGAGGACGGAAAGGGAACATTCATCCTCAACGTCAGCGCCACCGACTACGTGCTGACAGCCGTCAGCGCTGCCGACAACTTCGAGGGAGGCGGCGACGAAGAGCTGCCCTACCTCATACGCAACGAGCAGGACATGCTCCAGCTGGCGCTCGCTGTGAACTTGGGCGAAGAGAAATACCAAGGCATGTACTTCCGACTGGAGAACGACCTCGACTACAGCAACGAGAACGTCACACGCTTCCAGCCCATCGGCACCGCCGAGCATCCCTTCCTGGGCACCTTCGACGGCAACGGAAAGACCATCAATGGCATCACTTGCGACAAGTCGACCGAAACCGGCACCCAGTATCTGGGCATCTTCGGCTATATCAACTTTGGCACGGTCCAGCACCTGAAAGTGACCAATAGCACCTTTACGGGCAACGCCAACAGCTACGTGGGCGGCATCGTGGGCTTCTGCCTGGGTGACAAAGACAAAGAAACGACCATCCTCGACTGTCAGGTAGACGCCAACGTCACCGTCAGCGGACAATATGCCGCCGGCATCGCCGCGTGGGTGGGCACCGAAGAAACATACGCGACCGGCATCAAGGCCAACGTGGAAGGCTGCGTCAGCGCGGCCAACGTCACGGCTACCGAGTGCGCCGGCGGCGTCATCGGATGGATGCGCGGCAGCAACCTCCAGGTGAAGAACTGCCTCTACACCGGCAACAGCGTTGCAAACGGAACGGCTACGGAAGGAAAAACGCAGTACAAAGCCTACGGCGTGGCCAATTACAACAGTAACAGTATTCAGTCGCTCGACATCTACTACACGCAGAACCTGCCCTCGATTAACACCGCCGACAAGCGGGCCTACGAGATAGTGCCCGCCAAAAACTGTGCCGTCAACGGTAGTACAACAACGGCCAATCTCCTCTTAGAGTTCACCGAGCCTACCACGGCCTACAGCCTCACCGGCATACAGGGCTACGAGGTGGGCCTGTCATACGACGAACACTACTACGCCACGGAAGGTCAGACGGCCAAGTTCACCCTGAAGGCCGATAATGGCGGAGCGCTGAGCAATGTGAAGGCCACGCCTGATGCGACCATCACTGAAGCCGACGGTGTCTACTCCCTGACGCTCGGAGCCAGCAACTACACCATCAGCGCCGACGTCGCAATCGAATGGGCGGGAAGCGGCACCGAGACCGATCCTTACATCATCAAAACCATAGATGAGATGAACCTGCTGTCCTCACGCGCTGCCGCCGGCAACGAGTTCGGCGGAAAGTTCTTCAGACTGGATGCCGACCTGGACTACAGCAATGAGACTGTAACCGACGGCAAAAACTTCACCCCCATCAAGAACTTCAGAGGCACCTTCGACGGCAACAGCCATTCCCTCAGCGGCATCACAATCGATACCCCCGATACCGACGTTGTCGGCATCTTCTACTCGCTCACGGGCGGTAAACTGAAGAACCTCACAGTGAAGAACAGCACCATCAGGGGTAACTACTACGTGGGCGGCATCGTTGCCATCATCTCCTCGTCTACAATCTACACCGAACTGGCCAGCATCGAGAACTGCTACGTCGACGAAGACGTCACCGTTGAGGCTATATATGACCACGGTGCCAACGTCGGCGGTGTGCTGGGCTTCTTCTCTACTGGCACAATCCTGAATGTGATTGGCAATGTCAGCAAAGCCACGGTAAAGACACCTGCCGGTAACGCCGGCGGCATCGTGGGAAGAAAGCCCTCCAACGCCAACGGCAACGTCTATGACAACCTCTACCTGGGCTCTGCCTCGCAGATTACCGGTGCATCCAAAGGCGCCATCTTCGGCAAGCAGGAAAGCCGCTACGGCAGGGTGAACACCAACTTCTTCACCGACCCGGCCTTCGCCACCACCCAGTACGGGTCACTGGCATACGCCTACGAGAACGTCACCTACGATGCCGAGCCCACCGAGGACCACGGCCTCGTAGCCCACTACGAAGACAACAACCTGGTGGAGTACAACAACACGTTCTACAGCCGCTACCAGAAGGGCGACGCCAACGGCGACGGCGTGGTGAACATCACCGACAACGTGGCTGTAGTGGAGTATATCCATGGCAAGACGGAAGGCTACAACGCCTTTGCTGCCGACGCTAACGGTGACGGAGTGGTGAACATCACCGACGCCGTGAGGGTCGTGGAAATCATCCATGGAAAATGATATAGAGAAACAATTAACAACATCAAAACAAAACAAACAAGAAAATGAAAAAGAAATTTCTGATGCTTCTGACCCTGCTCTCAGCTGTCATTGGCACCTATGCAGACAACACACTCACTGCCACCGGCTCCATCGCCAAGGCCAGCGGGTCAATGGGCATACTCTCGGTCAGCTTGACCAACGATGTGGACATCAAGGGCGTGCAGTTCAATCTGACCCTGCCCGAAGGCATATCGGTAGTGGACCCTTCGGTCACCTCACGTGCTACAGGCTTTTCTGATACATACACGGCCGAAACTGGTTTGCTTACTTTAAGCACTACTTCTGAAACCACAGCTATTGCCGCTGGCGAGGGAGACATCGTAACCTTCACGATAAAAGCAAACAGCGAACTTACAGCAGGAACAGCAAGCGGAACACTGTCAGGTATTGTTCTTTCTACGTCTGGAACCACATCTTTAACTCCTGCTGACATTTCCTACAACCTTGAGATTACCGACGGTGTCGTCCTTGACGAGAACTCTACCGCACTTCCCGTAACCCAAGGCCCCGTGGACGTGACGATGAAGCGCACGCTGAAGGGCGGAGTGTGGAACACTCTCTGTCTGCCGTTTGCAGTTGATGCTTCAACGATAATCAGCGCTATCAATACAGCTGGTGGCGGAAGCACTTCGATTTGCTATTTAAGCGATTGTACAACAAGTGGAACTACTATATCTGTCTCATTTGGGTCATACAATAGTGGTTCTTTGAGTGCAAACTATCCCATCATTGTAAAGCCGACAAATGACGTTTCTTCATTTAATTTTGCTGGCGTGTCGATATTTGCTAGTGAGACAGACAATACGGCAGTGGTTGAGACAGGCAGTGGACCAGGTAAACAGACAGTTGCAACATTCTACGGTACCCTTCGCGCTGGCATCACCATTCCTGCCGATAACATCTTCCTTGGAGCTGGCGACAACAAGTTCTACTACAGCGACGGCTCGAACACCATCAAGGGCTTCCGCGGCTACTTCTATCTGAAGGACTTCAAGAGCAGCGATGCTTCCCGTCAGATCAAGCTCATGGTCGACGGCGAGGATGCCACCGGCATTGAGGGTCTTTACATCAACGGCGAGGCTGTCGCAGAGGGTATCTACAACCTGAAGGGCCAGCGCGTCGACATGCCCACGCAGAAGGGCGTCTACATCAAGGACGGCAAGAAGGTCGTCATCAAGTAACCAACTGAAAAACAAACAAAACTACACAATTACGACAATGAACAAGAAAACATACGTAGCTCCCGTGATGAGGGAGACGGTCATCAACATGTCAAAGATGATTTGTGCCTCCGTAGTCGGTGGCGGCGCTGCCAACGACATCAAGTGGGGCGGCAGCGGCGCAGGCAAGGAAGCCGGCAGCCGCCAGGGCAGCTCCTGGGAAGACGACGAGGAGTAATCCGACCAAGAAAAGCTATAAGCACGACAAGTACGCCGGGCCAACCACAGGGTGTTGGTCCGGCGGATTTTTTTGTAACTGTTCAGTCATAAACATCAGCCATATTATCTTGGACACTGATCGGACTGGTTGGACTGATTAATACTGATCTTGGGCGGCTACAGCCGCCGTATGCGGCGACGAGAAAAGTGAAAATCAGTCCAATCAGTTCAATCAGTGTCAAACAATAGTCGAAAATAATGTGAATTTCTTTGGCCGTTTCATAAATAAGTCGTATTTTTGCCAAAACTAACTACTTTACCTTTCCTATCATGCAGAAATTCGCAGACTACATCAAGCGCATAGAGATTGACGCGCTGTGGAGCGGCAAGAAGCACGTGGTGTGGGAGCTCGACCCGAGGGTGAACATCCTCAGCGGCATCAACGGCGTGGGCAAGAGCACCATCCTGAACAAGGTGGTGAAGGGACTGGCCCAGGGCGGCGAGTTCGCCAGCCACACGCTCAAGGGCGTACGCCTCGAGGTGGAGCCCGAGGACGCGCGATGGATTCGCTACGACATGATACGCTCGCTCGACTCCAACCTCTCGCAGACGCTGACAGAGGGCGAGGGATTCATTCGCCAGGCACTGTCGGCACTGGCCGGAGTGGGCGGAGGGTCGCTGCTCGACATACAGCTCTACAACCTGCAGCGCAAGTACCTGGACTATCAGGTGAACATCGGCAACCGCATCATAGAGCAGCTGCAACAGGGCAACGCCGAGGCCGCACAGCAGCTGTCGCTGAAGAAGAAACGATTCCAGGACATGGTCGACGAGCTCTTCGCCGAGACGGGCAAGCGCATCATACGCACGGAAAACGAGATACGCTTCACGCAGATTGGCGAGGTGCTCCTGCCCTACCAGCTCTCCAGCGGCGAGAAGCAGATATTGGCCATACTGCTCACCGTGCTCGTAGAGGACGACCTGCCCTATGTGCTCTTCATGGACGAGCCCGAGGTGAGCCTGCACATAGAGTGGCAGAAACGACTCATAGACCTCATACTCGAGCTCAACCCTAACGTGCAGATAATCCTTACCACCCACTCGCCGGCCGTCATCATGAACGGATGGACAGACCGCGTCACCGAGGTCTCGGACATCACAGTCTAAAACTAGAAAGACTAGAAAATCTAGAAAGACTAGAAAAACTAGAAAGACTAGAGAAACTAGAAAGACTAGAAAATCCAGAAAGACTAGAGAAACCAGAAAGCCTCCCCCCTACCCATGAGCAGAAGCCTGAAAGACAGCCTCAACAGCCAATACATCTCGGCGGCCAACGCCCTGCGCGGCAAGTCGTCGCGGCGGCGCATCGTGGCCTATGTGGAGAGCTACGACGACATCTACTTCTGGCGCACCGTGCTCAGCCGCTTCGAGGACGAGAAGCGATACTTCGAGGTGATGCTGCCCTCGAAGGAGAACCTCACCCGGGGGAAGAAGTCGGTGCTGATGAACTTCATCAGCGGGTCCTCACCCCTGGGCCAGGACATGATAGCCTGCGTCGATGCCGACTTCGACTATCTGGTGCAGGGCGCCACCGAGCAGTCGCGCCGCGTGCTGCGGAGCCCCTACGTGTTCCACACCTACGTTTACGCCATCGAGAACTACCAGTGCTACGCCCCCTCGCTCCACGACGTGTGCGTGGCGGTGACGCTCAACGACCACCGCATCTTCGACTTCGACGAGTACTTCCGCCTATACAGCGAGGCCTGCTTCCCGCTCTTCGTCTGGTCTGTATGGGCCTACCGCACGGGGCGCCACAACCGATTCTCGCTCACCGACTTCAACCGTGTCTGCGACCCCGGCGGATTCAACGTGCAGCAGCCACAGTACTCCATCGCCAACATTCGCCGCAAGGTGAGCACGAAGATACACGAGCTGCAGCGCCAGTTCCCCGGCAACAAAGAGGCCTACCTGCAAGTGAAGGCCGACCTGCTGGCCCTGGGCGTCACCCCCCAGACCACCTATTTATATATACAGGGCCACCACCTCTTCGACACCGTCGTGGCCCCCATCCTGACGAAGGTGTGCAACCTGCTGCGCCAGGAGCGCCAGGCCGAGATAAGCCACTCGATGGCCCACCGCACGCAGAAGCGCAACGAGATGTCGTGCTACGAGAACTCGCAGCTCGACGTCAAGTCCATGCTCAAGAAGAACATCGGCTACACCCGCTGCCCCCGCTTCACCCAGCTCCAGGGCGACATCGAGCGCTATCTCTCGCAGCAGCCCGCCGCTCCCGCTCCCGCCGCTCCCGCCCCTCGTACCGCCGCTCCTCCCACCGCCGCTCCTCCCACCGCCGCCGCCCCTCGTACCGCCGCTCCTCCCACCGCCGCCGCTTCCGCCGCCGCCGCTTCCGCCGCCGCCGCTTCCGCCGCGGCCACCATTCCCGAGCCGTAAGGCGAGGGTTCCCTCCCCACCAAAACCCCACCCCACCATGCCCAAAGACAAGACCGTCTACGTCTGCAGCAACTGCGGCCAAGAGAGCCCCAAGTGGATCGGCAAGTGCCCCGCCTGCGGACAATGGAACACGATGAAGGAGATGCGCGTGGCCGCCGACACGGCCCGCCAGACAGCCACCACGGCCGCCGCCCGTGCCGGCCACGACCTGCGCAAGAACCGCGCGCTGCGCCTCTCGGACATCAGCAGTCACGACGACCCCCGCATAGACATGCACGACGACGAGCTCAACCGCGTGCTCGGCGGCGGACTCGTGCCCGGCAGCATCGTCCTGCTCGGCGGAGAGCCCGGCATAGGCAAGAGCACGCTGCTGCTCCAGACCATGCTCGCCCTCACGGAGAAGCGAATACTCTACGTCAGCGGAGAGGAAAGTGCCCACCAGCTGAAGATGCGCGCCGAGCGGATACTGGCCAACGGCCAGGGAGAGGCCGCCGACACAGACGCCTCCTTCCTCATCCTCTGCGAAAACTCGCTCGAGGCCATCTTCGACCACATACGCGACGTGAAGCCCGACCTCCTCGTAGTAGACTCCATACAGACCATCGCCACCGACGAGGTGGAGTCGAGCGCCGGAAGCATCGCCCAGGTGCGTGAGTGCGCCTCCGCCCTCCTGCGCTTCGCCAAGACCAGCGGCGTGCCCGTCATCCTCATTGGACACATCACCAAGGAGGGCACCCTGGCCGGACCGAAGATACTGGAGCACATCGTGGACACCGTCATACAGTTCGAGGGCGACCAGCACTACATGTACCGCATACTGCGCTCTATGAAGAACCGCTTCGGGTCGACCTCGGAGCTGGGCATCTACGAGATGCAGCCCACGGGCCTGCGACAGGTCTCCAACCCCTCCGAGCTGCTCCTCACCCAGGAGCACGAAGGGCTCTCGGGCATCGCCATCAGCTCGGCCATCGAGGGAGTGCGACCCTTCCTGCTCGAGACGCAGGCCCTCGTTTCCACCGCCGCCTACGGCACACCCCAGCGCCAGGCCACCGGCTTCGACCAGCGCCGGCTGAACATGCTGCTGGCCGTGCTCGAGAAGCGCGTAGGCTTCAAGCTGGTGCAGAAGGACGTCTTCATCAACATTGCCGGCGGGCTGCGCGTCACCGACCTCGCCATGGACCTCAGCGTCATAGCCGCCGTGCTCTCCAGCAACGTCGACACCCCGCTCGAGAGCGGCTGGTGTATATGCGGAGAGGTGGGACTGAGCGGAGAGGTGCGACCCGTAAGCCGCATAGAACAGCGCGTGCAGGAGGCACAGAAGCTGGGATTCCAGCACATCATCATCCCCCGCCACAACATGCAAAGCCTGGACCAGCGCAAGCTGCAGATAGAACTGCACCCCGTCCGCAAAGTCGAAGAGGCACTGCGCACCCTCTTCGGATAATCTCATAACAACGGATTACACGGATTATAATCTGTTCAATCCGTGTAATCCGTGTAATCCGTTGTTCCCAAAAGACATCCATTTTAATCAGTTGTCCGAAAAAAAACCGCCCGTTTCCTTTGCCAGTTCGGAAATGTTTTGTAAATTTGCACCCACACACCACCCGCCGTCATACGGCACGGCAACAGACAGACGCTAACCACTAAATCTATAGTACTATGAACAAGGAAGAGAAATTTGTCATCACCATCAGCCGCCAGTTCGGTACCGGCGGCCATGAGATAGGCGCAGGTCTGGCCCAGCGCCTGGGCGTGAAGCTGCTCGACAAGCAGATACTCAACGAAGTGGCCAGCAAGTTCGGAATGGTGGAGGAAGCCATGGAGCGCATAGAGGCCCGCAACCCCCTGTGGCGCGACGACTTCACCCAGTTCTACCGCCAGTACATGGCCGGAGCAGAATATAACGGACTGGAGCACGACCAGACGTCGCACCAGCTCTTTGAGGCACAGGCCGCAGCCATACGCAAGATTGCGCAGGAAGAGTCGTGCGTCATCGTAGGCCGATGCGGATTCTACATCTTCCGAGACCACCCCAACGCCATGAAAATATTCATACACGCCGACGACGACTGCCGCAAGCAGCGAATAGCACGGCGGTACGACATCTCGGAGAGCGACGCAGCAGCCATGATCGTGGACAACGACTACAGCCGCGAGCTATACACCAAGACCTTCACCGGACTGGACTGGACCGACGCCCGCAACTACGACATCTCGCTCAACGTGCGCCGATTCGGCATCAACGGAGCAGTAGACTTCCTCATGAACTGCTTCAGCCCCGTCGGTTGATATTGCTCAACAATTCACCCAAATTAACACGAATTAATGCCAATTAGCCACAATTAGTATTAATTCGTGTTAATTGTTTTTCCTTTCGGGTGCCCGTATCATAAAGAACATGTACCTTTGCACGGATAAACAGTGGAGAGGGGATTGTATGCCCTTATATTTGATATATATTTGTAACACGCTCACCCCATCAACGGTGACACAATAACAATTTTAGATGCCTGTCACGCGCAGAACATGTACGAATAACGACAACAATAATTTTCATTTATATTAACTAAAACTTTATCTTATGAGAAAACTAAAATTTTTATTCGCAGCGTGTGCATTAATATGTACTACATATACGCTGGCTAAGACGGATGTAACATCCACTTATCTGAAAGATGCAGACCTTGCTTCGCTTACTGGATGGGGTAATCCAGGAAGAACAGCTTGGAATACTGACGGTGCTGTCAATGTGGTAGAATTCTGGAACTGGTCTAATCAGTTCACTTTCGAACAAGAAGTAACTATGCCAGCAGGCTATTATCGTCTAGCAGTGAATGCATTCTATCGTAATAGTTGGGGAGGAGACGGTACCAACAACGATATGGCATGGATTTTTGCTGGTGAACAGAAAAAAAATGTTGTTGCACTTACAAGTATGTCTGAACTTTCGGGATATGCTGGCAGTAACGACCTTTTCAAAGCAGCAACTGCTTTCTCTCAGGGAAAGTATTCCAACGAATTTGACTTCAACCTTTCATCACAGACCACATTCAATATAGGTTTTAAGGGAACTTGTCCTGATGGGGGATGGTGTATTTTAGGTCCTGTTACTCTTTATGAGTATACCGCCGAAGACTACATAGAAGACTATCGTACCAAGGTTGCCGAGGCAAAAGCTCTCTACGACACACCGATGTGGGCCGCAGACCTTAATGCTCTTAAAGCTGCTGTGGTAGAGGAATCAACATTGGCAACAGTTGATGATGTTAGAGCTGCCGTAAACGCACTTTCTGCTGCCATTAACACTGCCAACACTTCTATTATCACATATGCTGCTGCCATAGCTCCCTTCAATAAGATTAAGGCCCAGGCAGATGCAATTGCAGATGTTGAATACACAGAAACAACAACAGGAAGCCATGAGACTTTTACAAATGCAATCTCTACACAGCAAACAGCCGCAATGAGTGCTGAAAATGCCGATGCCATTACGGCTGCCGTTACAGCGTTGAAAAATGCCATAAAGACTTATATAAATGCTTCAGAGCCCAAGAATGACGGCGAGTTCTTCGATGTCACTTGTCTAATTGCTAACCCTGACTTTGATGACAACAACATCAATGGCTGGACCAAAGAGTCAACGCTTAATCCCAATACACGCATTCAGTGTAACGAATTCTTTGGCAGTGCCGCTTTTGACTTTTACCAGACTATTACTGGACTGCCTAACGGAAGCTTCACACTGAGTATGAAGGCTTTCCAGCGTCCTGGTTGGTACGATGGCGTATATGCTGATTACGCAAATGGAATAAACAATGCTACAGCTAAAATTTACGTCAATAGCGACGAATCGGACGTGAAGAACATCATGGCCGAGATGAATGAAACAAGAATATATACAGATCCTGCTGGCGAAGATGCGTTTAATTCTGACAAAAAGCCCCAAAACGCACCTGGATTTATCCCCAACTCAATGGAAGGTGCTGCTGCATGGTTTGCAGCAGGAAAGTACCAGACAGAAGTGGCTGCCCTTGTAGAAGAGGGTTCTTTAAGGCTTGGATTTAAAGACGAAGCCCATTCCAGCGACGTTTGGACACTCTTTGACGAATTCCGTCTCCACTATTATGGAAGCAGTAAAATGATTTATTATAAGCAACAGCTCCCACAGATTAAGGCTTCAGCAAATGCCGACTTAAGCAATGCACTTTATGCCAACATTACTGGTAAAGAGAAATATGATTTTGAGGAAGCACTTGCTGCCACTCCCGCAGAGGAGACCGAGGATGCCTATAAGGCAGTTATCGATGATATCGCTGCCAAGCAGGCTTCTTTCCGTGCTGCTGTCACTTCATACGATGCACTTGCTGCTGCTCTGGAATATACTCTGACAAAAGTCACATCCAACATTGGTACAGGCGTATTCCAGTACGATACTGATATAAACGATGAACTTTACTCGGCATACGAGGCCGCTAAAGCCGATGCAACTGTGACACAGGAAACTACTGCTACCGAAGTTCAAGAATTTGTTGACAATATTGATGCTGCTATCACCAACTATAATAATCAGACTCTGAACGCTCCTGCCAATGGTGCCCGTTATTACCTGACTGTTGCAACTGATGGTCACGCTAAGGAGGGCAACGCCATCGTTGTTACCCCTGGCACAACTAGCGACAACAACAAAACTGGCTATGGTTTCGCGGCTGCTAATGAATCTAATCCTAATCTGGCACAGGCTTTCATCTTCACACAGGTATCTGGTAACAACTACAAGATTAGCGTTGAGCGTCCCGAGGGCACTGTCTATCTGACCTATGGTTCTCTGAATAACAGTGCTGCAGGTTGGGCTAAGCAGCAGATTCAAGGAACCACCGATGCCAATGCCGCTGGTGAGTTCAAGATTGCTGCCTCTACGACTGAAAATGTGTTTAGCATTGTAAACACTGTTTTTGATGGCGCTGACAACTTTATTGATTGTCAGGATGGAGGAGCACTCTATACCGACACAGATATTGACCAAAAGGACTTCTCACTGGCTGAAGCTTCTAAGGCTTCCGTTAGCGTTTCTATTTCAAGCGCCGTTAAATACGGCACACGCATCTTCCCCTTCGTTCCTGAACTGCCCACAGGCGTTAAGGCCTACAGCTGCGAGGCTGCTGAGGGCAAGGTGCTGACACTTGCTGAAGTAGAAATTCCTGCAGCAAACACCCCGTACATTCTGGAGAACACCACAGAAAACGATGTGAACGTGACACTGACAGGCTGGGGAGTTGCTAGCTCACTTGATGATGTGACCGTCGGCTGGTTGACAGGTGTCTACGTAGCTAAGAGTGCTCCTGTGGGTTCCTACGTGCTTCAGAACAATAACAACAAGGTTGGCTTCTACGTTGTGGAGGAAATTGATGGTAAGGTTCCTACAGTGGGTGCCTATCGCTGCTACTTGAGTAAGCCCCAGGCTGAGGGCGCCCGCGCCGCCTACTTCTTCAGCAATGATGAAGCCACCGGCATCAGCGCCATTGAGGCCCTCACTGCTGGCGATGTCCAGATCTTCAATGCTGCTGGTGCACAACAGCCCCGTTTGCAGAAGGGCATGAACATCATCCGCAAGGCCGACGGCACAAGCTACAAGGTCATGGTGAAATAATCACTGCATAAATCAAAATGTTTATATCATCTAACAAACAACAACGGATAACAGACATGAAAGCATATATCAAGCCCGAGGTTCTGCTCACCTCGATAAAACTGCAGAATATGATTGCCCTTTCCGAGCAAGAAGGTTCGGCTAACCCCGATGGCGAGGTTCTTAGCCGCCAAGATAACTCTTCGAGTCTAAGATTCTCCGTCTGGGATGAAGAAGAAGAAGATTTCTAAGCTCCGACTATAGACTACGCGTTCAGGGCGCAGCTGCACATTGTGTGCGGGCTGCGCCCTGAAAGTTTTTTTACAAATGTTTGGCTGTTACGGGGAAAAGCCGTACCTTTGCAAGCACGAAACAAATAGGGAAAAATTATGTCATCAATCGTTTTAAACATTCAGGACGAATCGCTGTTGACTCAGATAAAGCGTGCGTGCCAATTGTTAAAAGGGGTGTCGGCGGTGAAAGTGCATCGCACGCCTGCCAAAGTCACCGACATCACACAGACTGCGCACTATCGTGAGGCAATGGAAGATGTGAGACAAGGAAGGGTCACTGAGTATGAATCAACCGAGGACATGTTCGCAAAACTTGGAATAGAGTTATGACTTACAGCATCAAGACTTCCAAACGGTTTGAAAAAGACCTCTAATTATGTCAGCGGCGGGGTCTGAACATGAAACTGGTGTTGCTATTCCTTGAAACAGGTACCCACGTGGATATATTTGGTTGGTAATGCAAAATGCGTAGCGGAGACGACCTAAACTAACGAAGAAAAACTAACCTATGGACTAATGATGAAAAGACTATTAACCGTGATGCGGGCAGGCATGATGCTCGCCGCCGTGGGCCTTACGCAGGGTGCCATGGCACAACAGCTGAAAGTAGACATCAGTATCACCAACCGCCAGGCCCAGGAGGTGCAGGAGCCTGGCTACGCCCTGTGGCAGGTGGCTCAGGGCAAGACGACGTCGGCCGAGTTCGACGGCATCACCTGCACGCTGTCGTGCGCTGCCGACGCCGACTACGAGGTGCGCACGGGCTGGAGCAAGACCTACATACAGAACGCGACTTACAAGGGCCAGAACGGCCGTCTGACCTTCGACGGTGTCTCGCTCGACCCCCGCACCTACGGTTCGTTCACGCTGCGGCTGGAGGGTCTGCCCGCCGGTCGCCACACCCTGCAGACCTACCACAACTGCTGGGAGAACCCCTCGGCCTTCTACGCCGCCCCGATGACCGTCCGTCTGAACGGCGAGGTGGTCCACGAGAACGTCAGGCCGTCGTTCCTGCAGTCCGTGGCTGCCAACGCCACGCTGCTCGTCACGCCGTTCACCATTGCCGAGGACGGCGGCGCCGTGGAGCTGGAGTTCAGCACGTCGGCTGCCACCACTCCCGAGGCGTCAGCCGAGGGTCTCACCGAGTTTCAGGCCCCTCTGCTCAACGCCTTCGAGCTGAACACCGCCGACGTCAGCGTGCAGGCCAAGGAGCCCTCGCCCGCCAACAACGACATGCACGCCGACTGCGACGGCGGCACGGTGACGCTCAGCTGGACGGCGGCCAGCGACAAGGTGGTGAAGCACATCGTCTACTTCGAGGAGAGCGAGGCCGACCTTTACAACAAGATTTCCCGCCCCGAGCTGCCTGCCGACCAGACGACATACACGGTGAGCGACCTCTACAGCGGCCATACCTACTACTGGCGCGTGGACGAGGTCATGGCCGACGGCACCGTCGGCGAGGGTGCCGTCTGGCGGTTCAAGCCCCGTCAGCTGGCCTTCCCCGAGGCCGAGGGCTACGGCCGCTTTGCCCAGGGTGGGCGCGGCGGCAGCGTCTACCACGTGACGAGCCTCTCGGGCGACAACGTGCCCGGCACGCTGAAGTACGGCCTGCTGCTCGACGAGCCCCACACCATCGTCTTCGACGTCTCGGGCATCATCGACATGGGCTTCGAGGCCATCTTCACCAAGCCCTACATCACCATAGCCGCCCAGACGGCCCCCGGCAAGGGCATCTGCCTGAAGGGCTCGAACATCAACATCGGTTCGGACAACATCTGCCGCTTCGTGCGCTTCAAGCGCGGCCTGGGCACCTACGGCCAGGACACCGGCAACGCCATGGGTCTGAGCGGTGCCGACCACTCGATAGTAGACCACTGCACGGCCGCCTGGGGCACCGACGAGACTGTCTCGGGCCGCGGGGCCAAGAACGTCACGTTCCAGTACAGCGGCATCTTCGAGGCGCTGGGCATCACCGGCCACAAGAACTACTCCGACGGCACCAACCACGGCTATGCCGCCACCATCGACGGCCAGCGCGGCTCGTGGCACCACAACCTGCTGCTCAACTGCGAGGGCCGCAACTGGTCGATGGGCGGAGGCATGGACGGCCAGAACCGCCCCATCGGCGGCCTGGACCTCTTTAACAACGTGTGCTACAACTGGCACGGACGCACCACCGACGGCAACTGCCACGCCGTGAACTTCGTGAACAACTACTACAAGATGGGCCCCGACACGAGCAAGAAGCTGCTCTTCACCCAGGACTTCGAGGGCGGCATTGCCGAGGACGGCGTTGACCAGGCCTACATCAACGGCAACATACGCGAGAACAAGGACCACTCGCTCACCCAGCAGACCAAGGCTCTGGACAAGAAGGGCGACATCTTCAACGCCCGCGCCAGCAACGGCGGCAAACTGCCCACGACCTACGATTATCAGGTGTCGGAGCCTCTCTTTGAGTCTTTTGCCACCATCCACACGGCCAAGGACGCGATGAAGATAGTCACCTCTTACGGCGGCGCCACCATGCCCATGCGCGACGAGCAGCACCTGCGCGTAATCCGCGAGACGCTCGACGGCACGTGGACCTACCGTGGAAGCAAGAGCAATATTCGCGGCGAGATAGACAGCGAGGCCGACATCAGCGGCGCGGCCAACGGCGGATGGGAGGAATGGCCCGAGGAGACGCGCCCGGAGGACTGGGACACCGACCAGGACGGTATGCCCGACTGGTGGGAGCGCTGCACGGGCAGCGACCCGCAGACCGCCAACCATAACGACGACCCCGACGGCGACGGCTGGACCCTGCTCGAAGACTACCTCGAGTTCATGGCCCACCCCTACGTCATGATTGAGCCCAACGGCCGCGGCACCATCGACCTCAGCGAGCACTTCGCCGGATTCTTCGGCCAGAACGGCAAGAGCACGACGCCCACCTTCGCGCTCGACCAGGACATCGAAAACGGCATCTATGCCCCCAGCATCGACGGCACCACGCTCACCGTCAGTGCCACCAAGCCAGACACGGAGTCTGTCGGCGTGTTCAACGTCACTGCCGACGACGGCGAGACCACCTTCACCCAGCGCTTCGGCGTAGCCATCACAGGCGGCAAGGCCCTCAAGGGCGACGTCAACCGCGACGGCACGGTCGACGTGGCCGACATTGCAGCGGTCATCGACGTCATGGCCGCAGCCACCACGACTTCCGGCGCAACAGCGACGGGCAACGCCGACGTGAACAACGACGGAACGGTAGACGTGGCCGACATCGCCACCATCATCACCATCATGGCAGGCGCGCAGTAAGGGCGGGCAGAGCGTAACAAGTAGCCAGTAAATAGCGACGACAGGACACCCTCCCTTACTCCCAGACTCCTTAGAGATTAAAATTTACAAACACTGACAGTATTTCTATAAACGCCGTCAGTGTTTGTACAAACCACGTCGGCGTTTGTACAAACCACGGCGGTGTTTATACAAACACTGACGTGGTTTGTAGATTTGCTCCGACCCCCGCCGTCAAGAGAACGTACCCCTCTGAGCTTTTCCCCGGCTCTCTCTCAACCATGCGACGCAGGCGCCGTTTCGCCTGGTCGCGCCTACGTGTAAACGTTTGCACTTAAATGCCACCTATTTAGTGTTAAAGAAATCGACGCCGCACTGCATATTTTTTTAATTTTGCGACGAAAAGCGACTTATTTTAACTAAAACATTAAATATTATGAAAAAACTATTAACACTACTCTTGCTGCTCGTGGCCTCGACGGCCGTGAGCATGGCACAGGACACGTGGACCGTGGCCGGCACGGCTGCCGCGCTGAACGGCAATGACAGCTGGTCGACGACCAATGCCGACAACGACATGACGTCGGCCGACGGCGTGAACTACACGCTGACCGTAACGAACTGCACGCTGGAGAAGGGCGTAACCTACGAATACAAGGTGGCAAAGAACCATGCCTGGACTGAGGCATACCCCGGCTCCAACAAGACGTTCACCGTAGGCGAGACCGCCATCTACACCGTGGAATACAAGTTCAACGCCACCACCCACGACGTGAGCGAGACGACCACCAAGACCGGCCAGGCCGGAGCCATCACCCACACCTACAGCGTGGCCGGAGCGCCGGCATCGGTCTTCGGAACTGAATGGGACCCGACCAGCACCGCCACCGACATGACGAAGGGTGCCGACGGCCTCTACACCTGGAAGGCCGAGGGCGTAGTGCTGCCCAAGGACCAGAAGGTGGAGTTCAAGGTCGTGACCGACCACAGCTGGGGAGCCGCCTATCCTGCCAGCAACTACGAGCTGGTCATTGAGGAGAACGGTACGTATGACATCACCGTGACGTTCAACGAGCAGACGAAGGCCGTTGAGGGCTTCGCCGAGAAGAAAGGCTCGGCCGTGATAGAGAGCGTCTACGTCGTGGCGGGCAGCAGCGAGCAGCTCTTCGGCACCACGTGGGACGCCACCGCCGAGGCCAACAAGATGGAGAGCCAGGCCGACGGCACCTACGCCAAGACCTACTCCAACGTGAGCCTTCCCGAGGGAACCATCGAGTGGAAGGTGGTGCTCAACGGCGTCACCTGGATTCCCGACCTGAGCGACAACCTGACCATCTACGTGCCTGCAGCCGGCGCCTACGACGTCATCTTCACCTACATCCCCACGACGATGACTCCCACGGCCAAGCTGATGCAGGACGGCAAGGAAATCGACGTGAAGCCCATCGTCAAGGGCGAGGGCTGGCCCGCCAACTACGGCGGCGTGATGCTGCAGGGCTTCTACTGGAACTCGTTCGAGGACACGCAGTGGCGCAACCTCACCGCCCAGGCCGACACGCTGACGAAGTACTTCGACATACTCTGGGTGCCCAACTCGGCCAACTGCGTCTCGGCCAACAGCATGGGCTACATGCCCGTCTACTGGCTCGACCAGCGCAGCTCCTTCGGCTCGCGCGAGCGCTACCTCACCGAGATGATTACCGCCTTCCACGAGCGCGGCTCGAAGGTCATAGAGGACGTGGTGCTCAACCATAAGGCTCCCGTGGGCAAGGACGGCTCCTACATCGACTTCGCCAACGAGTCGAAGACCGTAGACGGCGTGGACTACGTGCTCAACTGGACGGGCGCCGACATCTGCCAGAACGACGACGGCGGATATGTCAAGGAGCTGGGCTACGACGTGACCGGCGCCAACGACACCGGCGACGACTTCAGCGGCGCACGCGACCTGGACCACACCTCGGCGAACGTGCAGCAGAACTGCATCACCTACCTGAACTACCTGCTCAACGTGCTGAAGTACGACGGCTACCGCCTCGACATGGTGAAGGGCTACGCCGCCGAATACACCAAGATGTATAACGAGGCCACGAAGCCCGAGTTCTGCGTCGGCGAGTACTGGGACGGCTACGATGCCATCATGAACTGGGTGGCCGGCACGGGCTACACCTCGGCCGCCTTCGACTTCCCGCTGAAGTACGTCTTCCGCGATGCCTTCGGCGGCGGAGACTGGAGCGCCTTCAACACCAAGGGCATGGCCGGCGACCCCGACGCCTGCCGCTACGCCATCACCTTCGTCGACAACCACGACACCTACGAGAACGAGGGACGACTCGTCAACGGAGTGCTCGGAGCCAACGCCTTCATACTGGCCATGCCCGGCACGCCCTGCGTCTTCCTCAAGCACTGGCAGCGCTACCCCATCGCCATCGGCAACATGATCCTGGCACGTAAGGCCGCCGGCATCACCAACCAGAGCACCATCACCGAGCAGAAGCTGCTCGACGGCGGATACGTCATCAAGGTGCAGGGAACGAAGGGCACCGTGCTCTGCATGGCAGGAAGCCCGCAGTATGACACCACAGGATTCAAGCAGATAGCACGCGGACAGAACTTCGCCTACTACGTGTCGGACAACGTCACCGTAGAGGGACTGCGCGAGGGCAACGACGACGACGAGCTGAAGGACATCACCGTCAACGTCAGCGCCGAAGAGGCACCCTACGTCTACGCATGGGACTACAGCGGAGCCGAAATGCTCGGACCCTGGCCCGGACAGCAGCTCACAGAGACCACCACGGCCAAGGACGGCACGAAGTTCTGGACCGTAGGTTTCAGCAAGGTGCCCGTCAACATCATCTTCAACAACGGCAGCGACGTGCAGACGGCCAACATCGAAAACATCACCCACGACAGCTACTACACCTTCGACGCTACCAACGCCGACAAGGAGAAGAACTGGACCGACATCACCTCGCAGTACTACACGCCCACGGTCACACTGCCCGAGTGCGCCAAGGAGATAGAGGGGCACCTCTACGTCTACTTCCAGGGTGCCAAGGACTATGACACGCCCTACGCCTGGGTATGGGGCAATGAGGGCAAGAGCTTCTGCACCGACACCAACTGGCCCGGCGACAAGATGACCAAGGCCGGATATGACAGCGAGGGCCACGCCATCTGGCTCTGGGACGGAGGCGAGATAGCCGCCGACGCAGAGATGCCCACAGAGCTGCTCTTCAGCAACCACGGCGCACCGCAGACCGACAACTTCAAGTTCGTCAACGGAGGCTACTACGACGTGACGGGATTCCTCACCAGCGTCATCAAGAGCGCCGAGAAGGGCGACGTCAATGAGGACGGAGCCGTAGACGTGGCCGACATCGCTGCCATCATCAGCGTCATGGCAGGAACGGAGAGCTACGCCAACGCCGACGTCAACGGAGACAAGAGCGTAGACGTGGCCGACATATCGACCGTCATCAGCATCATGGCACAGTAAACTTTAAACATTATTATTAATACACGCGCGGGGCGGCGGGCCAACCGCCGTCCCCGCCCAAAAACAACACTACAACAATGAAGAAACTTTTACTTTCAATGCTCGTGGCCATGATGGCCATGACGTCACAGGCCGCCATCACCGTCTACGTGCAGGCCGAAGAGGCTCCCTACATCTGGGCATGGGGCGGCTCAGGCAACATCTTCTCAGTGGCATGGCCCGGACCTCAGCTCACAGAGAAGAAAACCGTAACCAACACCACCACCGGCGAACCGACCGAGTTCTGGTACTACACCTTCGACGAGAGCATCACGCTCGTCAACATCCTCTTCAACAACGGCGGCGAGGGACCCACACACCTCGACGTAAAGCAGACAAAGGACATCAACGGCATCACCACCGACCGCTACTTCACCTACGACGGAGCCAGCGGCTGGACTGACATCACCGAGCAGTTCGGAGGCGAGATACCCGATGCAGAGGTGCAGTCGCTCATACTCGTGGGCAACCACAACGAGTGGTCGGGCGAGAACCCCTACACATTCGACGTGATAGAGAGCGGAAAGACCTTCAAGGGAACCCTCACCGTCGACCTCACCGGCATGGAGATTACCGACAACCTCTGGCAGTTCAAGATTCGCCCCAACGCCCAGGGATGGGTGGGCTACTATGAGAACGTGACCATCAACGCCCCCGAGTGGTGCTACGAGTCAATGGCCGACGGCAACTTCGAGGTGGACCTCGAGGCCGACGCAGTGGTGGCCAACGGACCCAAGTTCAAGATTGATGCCGAGTGGGCCGGAGGCAAGGACTACGAGTGGGGCTGGACCGTCAGCGTCGCTCTTGCCACAGGCGAAACGAAGGTGATAGGCGACGTCAACGGCGACGGCGCCGTAGACGTGGCCGACATCTCCAGCATCATCACCATCATGGCCGAAAGCACCAACGACCTCAAGGGCGACGTCAACGGTGACGGCTCGGTAGACGTGGCCGACATCTCAAACGTCATTACCATCATGGCCGGCGGCGAATAAACCAACAGAACGAAAAAAAAGAATGAAAGCCATACAATGTTTCGACGAACTGGTGGGACGCCTCGCGGAGTCCCGCCAGCGTCGTCGCGTTGCTGTAGTATGCGGCCGCGACGAAAGCACCAGCCAAGCCGTAGCACAGGCTCAGGAGGCAGGATTCTGCGAACCCATCTTCGTCGACGATGACGACGTGGACGTGGCGGCAGCCAAAGCCGTCAGCCTGGTGCGCGAAGGAAAAGCCGACGTGCTGATGAAGGGACTGCTCAACACCGACAACCTGGTGAAGGCCATCCTCAACAAAGAGACAGGCATACTGCCAAAGGGCAACGTGCTCACACACATCACCTGCGCCAAGGTTCCGCAGTACGACAAACTGCTCTTCCTCACCGACGTGGCCGTCATACCCTACCCCACCCTGGAGCAGCGCGAACAGCAGCTGCGCTACCTCCTCGCCCTTTGCCGCAAGATGGGCATCGACGAGCCGCGCGTGGCACTCATCAACTGCTCGGAGAAGGTGAACGCCAAGCACTTCCCCGTCACCGTAGACTACCGCACGCTGGTGGAGCGCTCCCAGCAGGGCGAGTTCGGACCCTGCATCGTCGACGGACCGCTCGACCTCAAGACGGCCCTCTCGCCACAGGCCCTACACAAGAAGGGCATCGAGTCGCCAGTGGAAGGCCGCGCCGACGGACTCATCTTCTCAGACATACAGGCCGGAAACGTCTTCTACAAGTCCATCACCCTCTTCTGCCAGGCACAGACGGCAGCCATACTCCAAGGCCCCCAGTCGCCGGTAGTGCTCACCAGCCGGGCCGACAGCATAGACTCAAAGTTCTACAGCCTCGCACTGGCCTGCATCTGAAGAATCAAGTAAACAAAAACACAAAAACTAACCAAGAAAGAAGAAAGGAAGAGAAACAAACATATTGATATTAGTCAAGTTTTAGGCCGCAGGGTGTTCAAAAGGGAGAAATCATTGTCCGCAATTGGAACTATTGGTAAATATCGACAACATTTCTCTCTATTTGATAAGCGCTATATTAAAAAAAATTTAGACCTTTGCGCCCACAAAAAACTAAAGCGTATGGCCTACTTGACAGATAAAGACCCATTAGGATACATCGACTTCAATAATCTCATGGTAGATTATGCTGAAGGCGATTTGTCTACCCATGACAAGGTTAAAGACATCGCTCGCCTGTATCCTCTTAGGCCAATGAGCAATCTGATTGCTCTTTGCGTAAGAGGCCAGATGAGAGTGAAGAGCAGCGACCGTAAATTCGAGTTCGGCGAGGGCGACGTTCTTATCTGCCCACCGAACGTCGTTTTCGACGATACCAATTTCAGTGACGACTTCGAGTGCAGGGTGCTCTGCCTCTCCGACCACCTCATACAGGGGGTGCTGCGCCACAAGTCCGACGTTTGGCACCACACCGTCTACATCAATCAGCCCAACGTCATAGCCACCTCGCCCGTGTGCAAGGAGGAGTTCGGATTCTACTATTCGCTCATCCGCTCGAAGCTCATCAACCACGGCGAAGCGCTGCCCAAGGAGATACTACTGGCTCTCGTGAGGGCGTTCCTGCTCGAGCTGTGCTACATCCTGGAAAGTACCCGCAGCATGGACCTCGGCCAGAAGCTGTCGCAGGGAAAGGTGCTCTTCAACAAGTTCATCAGCCTGCTCTCCAGCTGCGAGATAAAGCGTCAGCCCATCACCAGCTACGCCAGCCAGCTGGCCATCACGCCGAAATATCTTACCATGCTCTGCCTGAAATACAGCAACAAGACGGCGTCGGAATGGGTGGCACAGTACACCACCGAGGAGATACGCTTCTACCTGAAGAGCTCCAACCTGAGCATCAAGGAAATCTCCGCCAAACTGGGATTCTCCAACATGTCCCACTTCGGCTCCTACGTCCGCAAGCACCTCGGCATGTCGCCCAGCGAGTATCGCCACGGCAAAGTCTGAAAAGCCTGAAACGCATTATATTCCCTAAAAGAATGGAAACAGTTTCGCTGTTTCCATTTTTTTTATTACCTTTGCCGACCAAAATGAGCGAGATTCTTTCCCCTATACTTGAACTTCAGCGGCAGCGCGCCTTGCTGCAGCTGGAATATGAACACGAGAAAGCGGCCTACGAACAGCAGGCCGAGGCAATCGGGCTGCGCCGACGCGTGGAGCGCGGCGAGGCATGGATGCCGCTGCGCGTAGGCCGCAGCTACTACAACTCGCTCAACCAGCTCTGCGTTGAGGTGTTCCGCACACACAGTGCCGAAGACGAGGAGGAGGCCGACCACAACTTTGAGTTCGGACGGCCGGTGCAGTTCTTCTCTGTAAGTGACAAGTATCAAGTATTAAGTGATAAGTATGGTAACATCAATCGTGAGAAATCCGACGGTAACCATACCTATAACTTAAAACCTATTACTTATCACTTCACCGGCACCGTCAGCTACGTCGACGGCGACCGCATGGTGGTGGTCGTGGCCGACAACGCCCCGCTGGCCGACCTTCAGGTGCAGGACGGGCGTCAGCTGGGCGTGCAGCTCTTCTTCGACGAGACCACCTACCGGCTGATGTTCGACGCCCTCGAGCGCACCATGCGCGCAAAGGGCCGTCTGGGCTACCTGCGCGACCTCTTCTACAGCCGGCAGAAGGCCGAGACCTTCACCTTCCCCGACATGGGGTTCGACTACCTGAACCCCACCCAGGCCCACGCCGTCAACGAGGTGCTGCGGGCTAAGGACGTGGCCGTGGTCCACGGGCCTCCCGGCACGGGCAAGACGACGACGCTCGTCGAGGCCATCTACGAGACACTGCGCCGCGAGAGTCAGGTGCTGGTCTGCGCACAGAGCAACATGGCCGTCGACTGGATATCGGAGAAGCTCGTCGACCGCGGCCTGAACGTGCTGCGCATCGGCAATCCTACGCGCGTAGACGACAAGATGCTCTCCTTCACCTACGAACGGCGATTCGAGGCCCACCCCGACTACCCCCAGTTGTGGGCCATCCGCAAGGCCATCCGCGAACTGCGCCAACAGCGCAAGCGCACCGACAACTGGCACCAGAAGATGGACCGACTGAAGAGCCGAGCCGTGGAGCTCGAGCTGCGCATCAACGCCCAGCTCTTCGGCGAGGCGCGTGTCATCGCCTCCACGCTGACAGGGTCGGCCAACCGTCTGCTCGACGGCATGAAGTTCGGCACGCTCTTCATCGACGAGGCCGCCCAGGCACTGGAGGCCGCCTGCTGGATTCCCATCCGTCGCGCCGGCCGCGTCATCCTGGCCGGCGACCACTGTCAGCTGCCCCCAACGGTGAAGTGCTACGAGGCCCTAAAGGGCGGACTGGGCCACACCCTCATGGAGCGCATCTGCAACCAGAAGCCCGAGGTGGTGACGCTGCTGCGTATGCAGTACCGCATGCACGAGGACATCATGCGCTTCTCCTCCGACTGGTTCTACCACAACCTCATGGTGGCCGCCCCCGAGGTAAAGCACCGCTCCATCCTCGACCTCGACGTGCCTATTACGTGGGTGGACACCAGCAGGTTTGAGGGGAGTGAAAGTGGAGTGAAAGGGAGTGAAAGTGGAGTGAAAGGGACGTTACCTTTTGCCGAAGATGGTGGGAAGGGACTATCGTCCCCTTCACTCCCCCTTCACTTCCCCTTCACTCCTCTTTCACTCCACACATCCCACTTCAACGATGGCGAGGCTCGCCTAACCATCCTCGCCCTGCAGGCCTACTACGAGCTGATAGGACGCGACCGCATCCTGGACGAGCGGCTCGACGTGGGCATCATCTCGCCCTACCGCGCCCAGGTGCAGTTGCTGCGCCGACTGCTCAAGCAGAACGAGTTCTTCAAGCCCTTCCGCCGGCTCATCTCGGTGAACACCGTCGACGGTTTCCAGGGCCAGGAGCGCGACATCATCGTCATCTCGCTCGTGCGCTCCAACGACGAGGGCCAGATAGGCTTCCTGCGCGACCTGCGCCGCATGAACGTCGCCATCACCCGCGCACGCATGAAACTTATTATAATAGGCGACCGCTCGACCCTCACACGCCACCCCTTCTACCGCAAACTCTGGCAGTACGTGCAGAGCCTGCGGAGCGTCTCAAGACTTTAACCAGCCCAAGCCCTGACTTTGAGCCGCCCAAAGTCTGAGGGCAATTATTTTTCCTGCCGAAAGTTTTGCGCTTTCGGCTTTTTTACGTAATTTTGCCAACGAATAGCGACACGCACACAGCTTTATAGTCATGGGAAAGTTCATCAACCCGTTCACCGACGTGGGCTTCAAGCGCATCTTCGGGCAGGAAGTCTCGAAGCCGGTGCTCATTGCCTTCCTCAACAGTCTGCTGGAGGGGGAGCGCAAAATCACCGACCTGCAATACCTCGACAAGGAGAAGATAGGCCTCACGGACGGCAACAGGTCGCTCATCTACGACGTGCTCTGCAAGACCGAAAGCGGGGAATACATCATCGTGGAGATGCAGAACAAGAGCCAGCCGTATTTCAAGAACCGCAGCGTCTTCTACACCTCGCGCTCCATCATCGAACAGGGCGAGCAAGGCAGCGACTGGGAGTACGACATCAAGGCCGTCTATCTCATTGCGCTACTCAATTTCCGGTTAGAAGGACTGACCGACGACTTCCGCACCGACGTGGCACTCATGGACATGAAGCGCCACACGCTCTTCACCGACAAGGTACGCATGATATTCCTCCAGCTGCCCTATTTCACGAAAGAGCTGGACGACTGCAACAGTATTTTTGAACGAATCATTTATGTTTTGAAGCACATGGACATACTACAGCGAATGCCCTTCCTGGCACAGGATGCCGTGTTCAGGCGCCTGTCGGAGATTGCCGACGTGGCCTCCCTATCAAAGGAAGACCGGCGCAAGTACGACGAGAGCCTGAAGCACTACCGCGACACCATTGCCGTCATGCACGGCCAGTGGATGGAAGGCCACGCCTCAGGTCTGGCAGAAGGAATGGAGAAAGGCATTGAGCAGAACAAACGCGAGAGTGCCTGCCGGATGAAGGCCGACGGTATGCCGCCAGAGATGATTGCCAAGTACACCGGCCTCACCGTCGAACAAATCAACAGTCTGGGCAAGGAGAAAGGACATTAGCCGTGTACGCCTTTACTGCAAATTAGCAAGTTTCATCAAGTTGCGGATTAAACTGCGGATGCCGGGAAAAGCCACTTTTTCCAGCATCCGCTTTGTCGTTTCAGCAGAAATGAGTAATTTTGCAGCGAAATTGTAAAAGGTAACAAAGACGACATGAATCAGGAGATAGAACGCAGACGGACGTTTGCCATCATTTCGCACCCCGATGCGGGTAAGACCACCCTGACGGAGAAATTTCTGCTCTTCGGCGGACAGATACAGGTGGCAGGAGCAGTGAAGAACAACAAGATTAAGAAGACGGCCACCAGCGACTGGATGGACATCGAGAAGCAACGTGGTATCTCCGTGTCCACCTCGGTCATGG